>JAKSTR010000003.1 GCA_024402495.1 Treponemataceae bacterium | reverse complement strand
CACTGCCGCAATGGCAGGAAAGCCTTGAAAACTACATAAAAAACGACGTGTAAACGTGCAAATTTCAGGTTATAAATAGAAGGAATTTATGAGCGATACTGTTATTACGGTTTTAATGTCAACCTATAACGGCGAAAAATATGTAAAACAACAGATTGATTCTATTTTAGCCCAAACAATATGGCAAAAATGCCGCCTTTTTGTACGTGACGACGGTTCAAAAGACAACACGCCTTTTATTTTGCAGGAATACGCAGACAAAGGTTTAATCTGTTATGAAAAAGGCGAAAACGTAGGTTTTGCAAAAAGTTTTTTTTACCTTATGCAAAACGCAGAAAAAGTAACAGGTTCTTCCGATTATTACGCTTTCTGCGATCAGGACGATTTTTGGATGCCGAATAAACTGGAAACAGCCTTAAATTGCCTGCAAAATCATCCTGATTTACAAAAACCGCTTTTATATTACAGCAATATGGAAGTCTGCGATTCAAATTTGAACTTTGTCTGCAAAAATGATTTTAGAAAAACACCACCCGACTTTACCGAATTGTGCTTGAATTCAGTTTTGTACGGGTTCACTTTTGTGTTTAACGATATTCTGCTAAAAAAAGTTTGCCAGCTTGACAGTGCAAAAATTGACGGTCACGATTTTATACTTGCTGCAACAGCCGCAGCTTTAGGCACAATAATCAGCGATGAAACCGTTACCGCAAAATACCGCCGCCACGATGCAAATACGTCTCAAAGCAGAAATTTTACGGTAAAAGCGCTGATTTGGAAAATAAAACGTTTTCTCATAAACCGGAACAACCGCATAAAGCTTCAGATTGAAAACTTTTATGATGTTTTTAAGACAGAATTGAAAGAAAAAGATTTGCATCTGGTAAAATTGCTGGTCGGTGACAAATCAGTTCATTTTAAAAAGCTAAAGCTGCTGTTTTACCCTGCCCGTTTCAGGCAGTCGATATTTCAGGATTTTGTACTTCGCGTATTTTTATTTTTGGGGCTATTATGAAAATAATAATTTTTGCAGGCGGTTTGGGCAACCAAATGTTTCAGTATGCTTTTTTTTATGCAAACAGAAAAAAATACCGCGATTTAAAAGCCACAACTTTTTGGTACAATGCAAACAAATCTCACAACGGTTTTGAATTAGATAAAGTTTTCAATATTTCAAAAGAAGGCTTTATTTTTTCAAAAAACAAAGCAAAAAAAGAGAAAATTTTACCGGAAAACGAAAAAAAAGCGGCAATTTCAAATAATTCCAAAGAATACACTGAAAAAAAACAAAAAGAATTGCAGAACGTCAGCAATTCAAAATTGACAAAAATAATTCGTTATATTTTAAACAATAACCCGTTTTTAACATTTAAAGAATTTGGCGACAGCAAATATTTTGAAAACATTTTTGATAAAAAAGGTCTGATGATTTTAAGCGGCTACTGGCAAAACCAGCGCTATTTTATAGAAGAAAAAGATGAAATTTGCAAAATTTTTCAATTTATACCGCTTGAAAATACCGAAAACGATGAAAAAAACCGGCAAATAATTGAAAAAATAAATGCGGCAAATTCTGTAAGCATTCACGTAAGACGCGGCGATTACATTTCCAATTCATGGTTTGACGGCGTTGTAACAACAGAATATTACCAGAAATCTGTCGATTTTATAAAAACTAAAGTACAAAATCCGCAGTTTTTCGTCTTTTCTGACGATTTGGACTGGTGCAAGGCGGAATTAAAATTGCCGGATAATGCTGTTTTTGTTGACTGGAACAGCGGAAAAAACAGTTTTCGCGACATGCAGCTTATGTCTTTGTGCAGGCACAACATAATTACCAACAGCAGTTTCAGCTGGTGGGGTGCATGGCTAAATAGAAATGCAGAAAAAATTGTCGTTCGCCCCCAAAAATGGATTTCTGAAAGTTCCGGACTTGATTTTAGTGAAATTTGTCCAGAAGAATGGGTGGCATTATAGTGAATAATCCCAAAATCAGCGTAATAATGTCGGTTTATAACGAACCGGCGGAAATATTGAAAAAAGCAGTTGATTCAATTTTATGCCAGACTTTTGGTGATTTTGAGTTTTTAATATTGCTTGATAATCCTAAAAACCAGCAAAATCGTGAAATTTTGGAAAATTATGCTAAAAACGACAGCCGCATTTTTTTTGAAGTTAATCAAACAAATTTGGGCTTAACAGCCTGCCTGAACAAAATGATACCAGCGGCAAAAGGCGAATTTATAGCCAGAATGGATGCCGACGATATTTCACTGCCAACCCGGTTTGAAGCTCAGCTGGAGTTTTTGGAGAAAAATAATTTAGATTTTGTCGGTTCTTACGCCCAAACTATTGACGATTCTGGCAATATTGTGATGAACTGCGTTAAAGTTCCGGTTGAACACAAAAAAATTGTAAAAACCCTGGCATTCAATTCCTGCATTTTTCACCCTTCGTGGTTTGTAAAAAAAACCGTATACACTACTTTGGGCGGCTATCAAGGTGAATTTGTTGAAGACTACGATTTGATTTTGCGGGCTTTTAAGGCAGGCTTCAAGCTTGGTAACGTGCCGCAAGTGCTTTTAAAATACCGGCTTTCAACTCAAAGCATTTCCCGTGACAACTTGTTCAGACAGTACCTTTTTATGCGGTTTGAACAGAAAAAATATTTCAAGAATTATAAAAAAAGCGCAGAAACTTACGTTCAAAATAATTTTTCACAAAAATCAGCAGAAAAATATGCAAAATCTGCAAATTGTTTTACAAATGCTCTGGCAAATTTAAAAAAGAAACAGTTTCCCTGTTTTTTTATCAATATGTGCAAAGCTTTTTTCGGTTCATATTATTATGCCGAAAAAATTTTGCGCTATGTTTTGCAGTATTTTGCCTGAAATTTCATCTTTCAATTTAACGTTGAAAAAATACACACTTTGTTGTAAAATAATTCTGTTTATATGAAAGTTTTGATAATTATTCCGGCTTACAACGAAGCAGAAAATATTGAACGTGTTGTAGGCAATTTGCAAAAAAATTATTCCCAGTTTGATTATGTTGTCGTAAACGACGGTTCCAAAGACAAAACAGCAGAAATTTGCCGCAAAAACGGTTTCAATTTTGTAGACTTGCCGGTAAATTTGGGTCTTGCCGGTGCTTTTCAAACTGGCATGAAATATGCCTACAACAAAAATTACGATGCAGCAATTCAGTTTGACGGCGATGGTCAGCACCGCCCGGAATATATTGAAGAAATGGCAAAAAAAATGCAGGAAACCGGCGCAGATATTGTTATCGGTTCACGTTTTGTTACAGAAAAAAAGCCTTTTACCGCCAGAATGGCAGGCAGCCGCCTGATTGCATTTTTAATAAAGCTCACAACCGGCAAACGAATAAAAGACCCTACTTCCGGGATGCGTATGTACAGCCGCAAAGTTTTGGCAGAATATGCAAACAGCATAAACTACGGTCCGGAACCAGATACAATTGCGTATCTTTTGAACCGCGGCTGCGAAGTTGCTGAAGTTCAGGTAAAAATGGACGAGCGCATTGCCGGAACTTCCTATCTTGGATTTGTTTCTTCAATTCAATATATGATAAGGATTTGTCTTTCAATTTTATTCATTCAATGGTTTCGTAAGCGGGGATAATTATGACAACGGTTTTGCGTATAATTTTAATTTTGGCGTCGCTTATGACTTTTTCTTACATTATCATGAATATTCGTAAGTCTAAAGTGCGGCTTGATGCGGTATTTTTTTGGATTTTATTTGGAATTTTGCTGATTTTAATCAGTATTTTCCCGGAAATTGCAATTATTGGTTCGCGTCTGGTTGGTTTTTACGCGCCGATAAACTTTATTCTGGTTACGATTATTTTTCTGCTTTTATACAAAGTTTTCACATTAACAATGCGCGTTTCAACTTTGCAGCAGAAAATGGAAGATTTGGTGCAAAAACTTGCACTAAAAGAATACGACGCACAGAATTTGCAGAAAAATACAGAAAAAGAAGAAAATTTGGATAAAAAAGCTGAATAATTTTCAATTTGCAAAATTGAACGAAAGTGAGTTTTTATGAATAAAATACAAAATTGTTTTAATAAAATCCCAAAAACCGCATGGATTTTTACAGCTTTTTTTGCTGTTTTTGCGTTTTTTTATGTACAGAAATTTGTTCAGTTTTCAACCAATTCAAAATTCTATTCTACCGCAGAAGATTTATCAGCATGTAAAACTGTTCAGCTTACAACCGCAGAAGATGCAGTATTTTTTACAATTGAACCGCACAACAATATCTGGCAGGGCATTACACTTTTTTACGATGTTTTAGACGCTGAAAAGCATGCCGGAATAGCAATTACTATTGAAGACGAAAACGGCAATACAGTTTACAGCCACCGTGCCTATGCCGGTGAGTTTGATAAAGATAAGAATTATTTCAGATTTTCTTTTGCCAATGCAATAAAAGCCAAAAGAGGCAGCTTTAAAGTAAATGTTTACGGTACAAATATTTGCCTGAAATGTAATGCCGAAACAGAAATGCCGGTTTACAAATTATACGGCAATATTTTGAAAAAATTCCTTATTCCGGCAATTTTTGTATTTTATTGTGCAATTTTTGCGTGTATTCTGTTAATTTTGTATTTTATCTATGTAAAAAACTTAAAAGTTGAAACTCTGTTTTTAATCGGTGCAACAATTTTCGGTTTATTTTTTATGCTTGCCCTGCCGCCGCTTACAGTTGCCGATGAATGCAGGCATTATGATTCGGCTTACGCAATGTCGAACCATATTCTGGGAATAAAAGAAACTGTTCAAGGTAAAATAACAAAACGTGTTTGCGATACTTTAATCGTTCCGCCAGATTTCATGAAGAACGAAAACTGGACTAAATTCAATTATTACGAAGAAATTTGGCCTTACGCATTAAAAAACATGAAAAACAGGGACACTTCGTTGACCAATGTTTTTGGCTATTCATTTATAGGTTCCGGTTATCCGTTTTTGTATTTGCTTTCAGGTTTAGGCATAACTTTTGGCAGATTACTGCACTTGAACGGCGTTTTTACATTTCTGCTTGGGCGGTTTTGCAATCTGCTGTTTTTCATTCTGGTAATATATTTTGCATTGAAAAAATACAAGGAAAATAATGTTTTCTTTGCCAGCATTGCACTTTTCCCGATGTTTTTGCACCAGATTGCGTCATATTCTTACGATTCGGTGATGCTAACGCTGGCACTTTATTTTGTTATTGCAATATCTTCGTTAGTTGTGCAAAAACGCAAAATTACAATATGCGAAATTGTTCTTTTTTGCGTAGCGGCAATAGCTTTTGCACCGTCAAAAGCAGTTTATTTTCCTATTCTGTTTTTGTTTTTTATGCTTTCAAAAGAACAATTTAAAACAAAAAACGGCAAAATTCTGTTTGTAGCCGGAATTTTGTGCTGTATTATAGCTGGTTTTGCAATGCACAAAGGCTATACAAAATTCGGCTATATAGTTTCAGAAAACGAAGTATCTTTGCAAGTTGCAAATGCAGAAATTGCAAGTAAAATAGCCGCTGTAATTGAGAAAAACACGACTATGGAAATTGGCGGCTTCAAATGGATTTTTTCGCATCCTGTTAAATTCGTTTATATGGTTTTATTTTCTCTTGTTGAAAGAGGAATTTATTATTTTGAAACTTATTTTGGTGCATACTTAGGCTGGGAAGCAATACCGATGAACAAGATTCTGGTTTATTCGCTTGCTGCGCTGTTAATTTTCCAGCTTTCATATAAAAAACAGAATGCCGGCGGAACAGAACGTTCTAACGCACAGCGGATTTTTTCAGCAGCAATTTTTGTTTTTATATTTTTCTCAATTTTTGTGGCTTTCAGCGCAACAAATGATATTGATTTACTGCACCCGGTTTTAGGTGCAATTCAGGGACGGTATTTTTTGCCGATAGTTCCGCTTCTATATTTAACCAAGCAATTTGTTGCAGAACCGGCAGAAAAAATAGAAGAATATGGCAAAAATATTTTTGGTTTTCAGTTTTTCGTATTAATTCTGTTTGCATTTGATTTAATTTACCGAATTATAGGCATTTTTTAAGGAGTAATATGTCTAAAAAAGCTATTATTATAGGCGCAGGTCCTGCGGGACTTACAGCCGCTTACCAGCTGCTTACAACCAGCGATATCGAAGTTACTATATATGAAGAAACTGACGAAATTGGCGGAATTTCAAAAACAGTCCGCTATAACGGCAACCGCATAGATATTGGCGGACACCGTTTTTTTTCAAAAAGCGAAACTGCAACCAACTTCTGGTTTGATTTGATGCCTAAACAAAGCGCCCCTGCAAAAGACGAAATTATTTTGGGTATAAAACGTGAATACGAAAACAAGGAAAATTACGACCCGGAAAAAACAGACCGTCTTATGCTTACGCGCCGCCGTGTTTCTCGCATATTTTTCAGAAGAAAGTTTTTCGATTACCCGATTTCGATGAAACCCCAGACTTTTATAAACATGGGATTTTGGAACACACTCCGTGCCGGATTTGGGTATATGGCTTCTGTTATACACAAGCGGAAAGAAAATTCGCTTGAAGATTTTTACATTAACCGCTTCGGTAAGCCGCTTTATCAAATGTTTTTTGAAGATTACACCACCAAGCTTTGGGGCGTTCATCCTTCAAATATTGCACCGGACTGGGGTGCCCAGCGCGTAAAAGGTCTTTCCATCGGTAAAATGCTTTTAAGCATTATCACAAAGCCTTTCAAAAAAGACAAAAACAAGGTTGAAACTTCGTTAATTGAAGAATTTTTCTACCCGAAATTTGGTCCCGGTCACTTTTGGGAAACCGTTGCCGAAGAAGTTGAAGCAAAAGGCGGAAAAATTATTAAAAATACCGGAATTTGCGGATTAAAACTTGATAACGACCGCATTACAGAACTGACAATCAACCAGAACGGTGAAAAAACGACAGTTTCGGCAGATTATATAATTTCAAGTATGCCAATTAAAGATTTGGTTGACGACATGCAGGGCAATGTGCCGGAAGAAGTTCGCCATATTGCCCATGAACTGCCATACCGTGATTTTATTACCGTTGGACTTTTGCTTGATAAGCTTTTGATTAAAAACCTTACCAAACTGAAAACCGTAAATAACATCGTACCTGATACATGGATTTACGTTCAGGAACGTGACGTAAAAATCGGACGCCTGCAGATTTTTAATAACTGGTCGCCGTATATGGTTAAGGATTTTGAAAACAGCGTCTGGATTGGTCTTGAATATTTTTGCAAGGAAGGCGACGAGTTTTGGCAGATGAGTGATGAAGATTTTATAAAATTTGCCATAAGCGAACTGGTTAAAATTGACGTAATTGCAGAAAAAGACGTAAAAGATTCTGTGCGCATAAAGGTAAAAAAAGCCTATCCTGCTTATTTTGGCACTTATGCCCAGTTTGACAAAGTTCAAAACTTTTTAGACAAAATTGAAAATTTGTATTGCGTCGGCAGAAACGGACAGCACCGCTACAACAATATGGATCATTCAATGCTTACAGCAATTGAAGCGGTTAACGTAATTGAAAGCGGCAGCAAAGACAAAAGTTCAATTTGGAATGTAAATACGGAAAAGGAATATCATGAATCAAAATCTTCCACTTGATGTGCCGATTTTATTTTTAACTTTCAACCGGATGGAAACCACCCGGCAGGTTTTTTCTCAAATATCAAAAATGCGCCCTACCCAGCTTTATATAGCTTCGGACGGACCGCGTCTGGAAAAACCGGGCGAAATTGATAAAGTACATGAAATAAGAAAATATCTGCTTGATAATATTTTCTGGCGCTGCGAAGTTCATACGCTTTTCCGCAACGAAAATCTGGGCTGCGGAAAAGCAGTTTCCGGCGCGATAACATGGTTTTTTGAACAGGTTGAAAGCGGCATAATTCTTGAGGACGATTGTCTGCCTTCTGACAGCTTTTTCTTTTTTTGCCGCGAACTTTTGCAGAAATACAAAGATAATCCGCAGATTATGCATATTACCGGCACAAATCCTTTAGATATTTCGCTGAACGGAAATGACAGCTATTATTTTACAAAAGTTCACCAGTGCTGGGGCTGGGCAACCTGGCGCCGGGCATGGCAAAAATACAAATTTGACATTGATTCTGAAATTTTGAACAAATTTTTGCATTCAAAAAATTTCAAGCAATTTTTTAACCATATTGAAGAACGGCGTTACTGGCGCCGGGTTTTCAGAAATATGGAAAATCATGAAATTGACACATGGGATTATCAGTGGGAATTTGCAATTGCATCGAATAGCGGTTTGTGCATAAATCCTTGCCGCAATATGGTTTCTAACATTGGTTTCAGCCCGGATGCATTGCATACAAGTACGCTCGATTCTTCCGGCAACAACAGGCTGCGCTACGATATTGTTGCAATAAACCACCCTGAAAAAATTGAACTTAACGCCGAATTCAGCGACCGAATTAGCGAAAAACACTTCAATATTGCAATTCATAATTTGCTAAAGTTTTATTTGCATATTTTTTGGCGCGATTTTATTTTTCACCCGGCAAAACGAGCCGCAAAAAAAATTCTAACAAAATTTGGCAAAAACTGAGGTATTTATGCAGAAAACAGAAAATAAAATATTAGCATTTTTAACCAGCCACAAACGCGAAATAATATTTTTAATTACGGCATTTTTCCTTTTGGGCTTGTATGCTTCAAAACGCTTGAAAAATTCTGCTGACGCATATTTTGCAGTAATTGGGTTTTCTACCATTATATTGTGCATGATTTTTTCGCTTTTTTTGTGTTTTTACAGCCACAAAAAAGATTTAAAATTGCAGACACTTTGGCTTTTAATGGCCTTAGGTTTCGGTATTTTTCGTATTTTTATTATTACGCCGCATTCCGGCTGGGACGAATACGGACATTACGAAATTTCTTATACATATTCAGACTATCTGCTGTTTAAATTTGGCGAACCGCATTTAATGGACGCAAATCACGCCGATTATACGAATTTGGAGATTCAAAATAACGTAAAATCTGCATATTTGCGCTACAAAGACCCGTTTTTTGAAAAAGTTGATGAAAAAGTTGACAAAACCAGAACTTCTTCAACGCCAAGCCCTTTTCAGTATTTGCCGCAGGCTCTGGCTTTTGCAATTGGAAGACTTTTGCATTTCAATTTTATGCCGCTTTATTTTTTTGGACGGCTTTTTAACCTTTTATTTTATGTTTTTTGCATCTGGGCAGCAATTCAAATAATTCCTTACGGAAAACTGGTTTTCTTTACCTGCGGATTAAGCGCCGTCTGTTTGCAGCAGGCAGCTTCGCTTTCCATGGACTGCTTCGTTTTAGGCGCCAGCTTCCTGTTTTTTGCACTTTTAATTTCTGCAATCAGCAAAACCGAAATAATAGAAAAAAAAGAAATTATTTTGCTTTGCCTGATGGCTTTTGCCTTATCACCAAGCAAATTAATTTATTTTCCGCTATCTTTTATCGCAATTTTAATTCCGTCGTGCCGTTTTAAAAGCTTAAAGCAGAATATTCTGATAAAAGCTTTGGTAATTTTCTGCGGAATTTTTTCAATAATATTATTCAGTGCACTTTCAGTAAAAAATACAAGTGACGTGGTTGAAGGCGTAAAAATAATTTATTCCGGTGAACAGGGCTGGACATTAAAAGACATTCTTCACAATCCGGGCAAAGTTGCCGGATTGGCAATGTGGACTTTGCGCTATACCTGGGCAGACTGGTTCTCCGAAGCATTAGGAAAACCGCTGATTGGCGTTCCGGGTCCGTTCCCTCTTTGGGGAAGACAAATTACCCTGCTTTTGATGCTTGCCAGCGCATTATTTTATACAAACGAAGATGAAAATGCATCAATTTTGACATTCTGGCAAAAAATGATGCTCGTTTTTGTTCTTCTGTGCGTAGTCGGCTTGTCTTTAGCCGGAGAATTGTATATCTGGACGCCTGTCAACGCAAAATCAATTGAAGGCGTTCAGGGACGGTATTTTTTGCCGGTTTTCCCGTTGATACTATTTTTGTTTCGTAATAAAATTATTGTTACAAACCGCGATTTAACTTGCGGTATCTTTATCGCAGAAATATTTTTGCAATTCTACACAGTATTTATGGTTGTAAATTTAACACTATGAGCAAAGCACTTTCTATAGAACATATTTCAAAATATTATAATTTGGGCGTTATCAACAATGGTTCTCTTTACCGCGACATACAAACTTGGTTTGCATTAAAGCGCGGAAAAAACGACCCGCATTCAACAATGACCGCCGAAGACTATTCTTCTTCACCTGACGGCTTTTGGGCATTAAAAGATGTTTCGTTTGCAATTGAACAGGGCGACCGCGTTGGTATCATTGGAAAAAACGGCGCCGGAAAATCTACATTGCTAAAAATTTTAAGCCGAATTACTGCCCCAACCGAAGGCTGCGTTAACATTAAAGGGCGCGTAGCCAGCCTGCTGGAAGTTGGTACAGGTTTTCATGGTGAACTGACGGGAAGAGAAAATATTTATTTGAACGGCGCCATTTTGGGCATGAGCAAAAAAGAAATCGATAGTCGCCTTGATGAAATTATTGATTTTAGCGAAATAGAACAGCACATTGATACGCCTGTAAAACGCTATTCCAGCGGAATGTACGTGCGTTTGGCTTTTGCAGTTGCAGCCCACCTGAATTCGGAAATTTTAATTGCGGATGAAGTTCTTGCTGTTGGTGATGCAAGTTTTCAAAAAAAAGCCATCGGCAAAATGAACGATTTAAGCAGCAGTCAGGGGCGTACAATTCTTTTTGTAAGTCACCAGATGAGTGCTGTGCAGAGTCTTTGTACATCGGGAATAATTCTGGAAAAAGGTCGTCTGGTTTACGCTGACAACAAGATTGAAAATGTAATTTCTCAGTACATGAACCCGGCTTTGGAAATGCAGGAAACTTTGGAATGGGAAAACAAAGGCGAATTTAAAGATAAAAACTTTACACCGCAGAAACTTTACTTAACCAAAAACAACAACGAAAAAACTACGGAATTCCTTTCTACAGATGAAAATACATACTGTGTAATTGAAAGTGATATTGCAGACATTCACTCGCAGATGAGCATCGGAATTGCTGTGCGAAGAAAAGATAACAGTACGGTATTTGAAACATGGCTTCGCGATTCTGACGAAGAGTATGATTTTAAGAAAGGTCGCAATATTTTCAAAATAAATTTGCCATTAAAATATCTAAAATCTGGTGATTATTATATTGATATGCATGCAGGCGTTTTCCGTGAAAAAGAAATCGTTCCTTTTCAGACATTGATGCTGCCTTTTAAAATTTTAGGTGATACTTCTAACCGCGCAGGTGATATTTTTTCTGTTATACCTTGGGAGGTAAACCGTGATTAAAAGTTTTTCCGGGTTTCGTTTTATTTTTGCTTTGCTGATTTGCCTTGCCCACATGATTTTAGCACCTGAATTTGGCGGAAAAGGTTTATTTTTTGATACAAATGCACCTTTAGCTTTTTTTTTCGTGCTTAGCGGCTTTGTTTTAACTTTTTCTTATTACGAAAAAATACAGGAAAACCAGTTTAATGCAGCATTTTTCTTAAAAAAGCGTTTTGCAAAATTATACCCTACCCATTTACTTGCTCTGGCAATTGTGCTTTTGCTTTTTGCAAAAACTTATATATGGAATGGAGAAACTTGGACACAGCTGTTCGCTCAAATATTTTTAGTTCATTCCTATGTTCCAAAAATTGAATGGTATTTTGCATTTAACCGGGTTTCATGGTATTTAAGTACCCTTTTCTTTTTATACATCTGCTTTGCCTTTATTTTCCCTAAAATTCTTAAAGCCAGAAAGAACATGCTGATTCTTTTTGGTCTTTGCATAATCTGGGCGTTTGGAATGGTTTTGACAGCCCATTTTTACAAATCAAATGATGATTATATTTTTTCCGTTTGCCCGTTACCAAGACTTTTGGATTTCTTTTTGGGAGCATGGCTTTATTTGCTTTACAAAAAATTGCAGAATATCAATTTTTCGCCCATTATATGTACAATTTTAGAAATTATTGCGCTTATGGCACTGCCTGCAACTTATGCGCTGAATAGTTTCATACACATTCCTACAAAATACCAATTGTGCTTTTTGTATCTGCCAGCCGTAAGCGTGTTAATTCTGGTATTTGCCTTAACAGACGGCAAAGGCATTTTTGCAAAAATCTTCGGTTCAAAACCAATGCAGAATTTGGGTAACATAAGTTTTGCATTTTACATGGTTCATTTGTATAATCAAAGCCTGTTTGACCTCATCGAACCGTTCGACTGGTACCTTACAAATCCCGTATTTTTTGTAAGCGGCTATTTGCTTTTTACAATTGCAATGTCTTTTGTAATTGAGTACTTTTTTACACGCAAAATCGCAGCACTTATTCTTAAAAAAGGAAAATGATGACTGAACCAAAGATTATAAAATTGCCGCAGAAAGTAGATCCGCGAGGAAATCTTTCCTTTTTTGAAAATAACGCCCAGATTCCATTTGAAATTAAGCGAACTTACTGGATTTATGACGTACCGGGCGGCGCGGCACGCGGGGGACACGCATATAAAAACACCGCAGAATTTGTCGTGGCTCTTTCCGGCAGTTTTGACGTTATTCTGGATGATGGAACAGGAAAAGAACCTCAAGTTTTTTCGCTGAACCGTTCTTATTACGGCTTGTATATACCCAAAATGTACTGGCGAACAATGAATAATTTTTCAACCAATTCGCTGGCATTGATTGTTGCTTCTACCCCGTACGACGAAAAAGATTACATTCGCGATTTTAATCAATTTGCTGAAATGAAAAAAGGTGCAGTTGATGAAAAATAGACCGACCATTTACGATTGTTCAATTGTTGAATTGCCAAAACATCACCACGCGGAAGGAAATTTGACCGTTATTCAAAACAGTATACAGCTTCCTTTTGACGTAAAGCGTGTTTTTTACCTTTACGACATTCCCGGCGGCGAATCGCGGGGTGCACACGCCCATAAAGAATGCCACCAGTTTTTAATTGCGGCTTCAGGTTCTTTTGAAGTATTTGTTGACGACGGAAATGCAAAGCGAACGATTCAGCTAAACCGGCCTTTTTACGGCTTGCACGTGCCGCCAGGAATTTGGGCTGCGGAACAAAGCTTTTCTTCCGGTTCTGTATGTTTGGTTCTGGCATCGGATTCTTATCAGGAAAGCGATTATATCAGAAATTACGACGATTACTTAGCGTGGATTAACCAAAAATAAGAGGTTTTATGGAAATTCCTTATTTATCACTGAAACAAGTTTCAGCCCAGCATTTTGATGAATATTCTTCAGCCTTAAACAGAGTTCTTGATTCGGGCTGGTTTTTGCAAGGCAAAGAAAATGCCAAATTTGAAGAAAATTATACAAAATATATCGGTACCAAATACTGCGTTGGCGTTGCAAACGGACTGGACGCTCTCATTCTTTCGCTGCTGTGTGCAATTGAGCTTGGCAAAATGCACACTGGCGATGAAGTAATTGTACCTGCAAATACTTATATTGCAACAATTTTGGCAATTACCAAAGCCGGATTGACGCCTGTTTTGGTTGAACCGGACATCAGCACATTCCAAATTGATGATTCTTTAATAGAAAGCCACATTACAAATAAAACTAAAGCAATTATGCTGGTTCATTTGTATGGCCGCTGTGCTTATACAGAAAAAATTGAAGCAATTTGCCAGAAGTACGGTCTGCTGCTTTTTGAAGACAACGCGCAGGCTCACGGCTGTATGTTTAACGGCAAAAAAACAGGTTCTTTTGGTTTTATTGCAGCACACAGTTTTTATCCTGGCAAAAATTTGGGCGCATTTGGCGATGGCGGCGCTGTTACAACAAACAGCAAAGAAGCGGCAGATTTAATTCGCACTTTGGCAAATTATGGTTCAAGCAAAAAATACGTTTTTGATTATATTGGTCAAAACAGCCGCCTTGACGAAACAAACGCCGCCGTTTTGGACGTAAAACTGAAATATTTAGACGAAGACAATCAGAAACGCAAGGAAATTGCAAAGATTTTTATTGAAAACATAAAAAATGAAAAAATTTCCTTGCCCAAAATATCAGACTATGACCAAAACGTTTTCCATATTTTCCCGATTTTATGCGAAAATCGCGATGAATTGCAGGCATATTTGCTTAAAAACGGCATCCGCACAATGATTCATTACCCTATTCCGCCGCATAAGCAGAAATGTTATGAAAATGTTTTGTCAGACTTAATCCTTCCTGTAACCGAAAAAATACACAGGGAAGAGCTAAGCTTACCGTTAAACCAGTGTTTAGCAACAGAAGAAATTAGTTACATAATTGAAACTGTGAATAATTTCTAAATTTGGGCGCAGATTATGAATAAAATTGTTCAATTGTTAAAAAACATTAAATATTTATCAGAAGTAAATCTGCGTGATTATACTTCTGCAACAAATATTTTAACAGAACCAAACAGATTAAAATACGCTGTTTTGCAGCAGTTTCATGAAAACCAATTGTGTATGCTGCCTAAAATAAAAACTTATGACGAAACTTTGGATTTATTAATTAATACGAACTGTTCCATTGCCCGTTTTGGTGACGGAGAATTCAATTTAATTTGCGGAAAAAGCATTGCATTTCAGAATTTTGATTCACGTTTGCAAAAGCGCTTAAAAGAAATCTTACTAAAAAAAGATGAAAATTTTTTTGCAGGAATTCCAAGAAGTCTATTTCATTACAGTAATACAAATACAAAATTACTTTCTGTTCAAAAAGATTTTTTATCTCAATATTATATTCCTCAAGAACAGCAATTTTACAGTTTTTTAGATTTACAAAAAGAATATATTCCTACGGAAATAACGCAAATGTACATGATGTTTGAAAATTATGACTTTGACAGTTATTTTGAAAAAGCAAAAAAAATATGGAAAAATAAAGATATTGTAATTGCCTGCGGTGATCGAGTTTTTGATAATATAGAAAACAATATTTTTGATTGTGCAGCTTCAATTGAATATGTTCATTGTCCAACGACTAATGCTTTTTCTCAATATGATGAAATTCTTGATAAATTGAAATATTTTGATACTTCTAAATTGATGATATTGATTTTGGGACCGACAGCAAAACTTTTGGCAGCTGATTTACATTCTTCAGGATATCGCGCTTTGGATTTAGGTCATATTGCAAAAGATTATAACGCATTTTGCAAAAAACTAAATAAAGACAGTAATACAATTTCAAGTTTTTTTGCCCCAGATTGAAAAAATGACCAGTATATAATATAATTTTTGCTGAGTCTTATATGTTTAATAAAAAGCCTTTTTTTTCAATTTTAATACCTGCTTTTAACCATGAAACACACGTGCAAAAATGTATTTTTTCTGCATTGGAACAAAATTATGAAAAATTTGAAGTTATTGCCGTAGATGACTGTTCTACAGATAAAACAGCAGAAAAAATCAAAGAAATTGATAACAAAAAACTTATTTTCGTTCAAAATGAATTTAACCGCGGATTAAACGGAAATCTTAACAAAGCTTTTGAAAAATCTCGTGGTGATTACATAATAATAATTGGTTCTGACGATTTCTTTGCGCCTGATTATTTACAAAACTTGGCAACTTATATCGAAAACAATCCGGGCTGCACTGTTTTTTATCCCAAAATTGTTCCTGTTGATGATAATGACAGAATTTTAACAGATTCATTCAAAAATCAGCATGAAGATTTTTCAAAATTAACGAACAATGCTATTTTAAAACGACTTTTTTTAGAATGGAATTTTCTAACTTCGCCTGGAATGGCTTTTCCTGTAAGTGCAGCAAAAAAAATTTTTCCGCTCGATGCCGGTATTCATCAGCATCAGGATTTTATAATGCACATTCAGCTTTTGCTGACAGGTAACTGCTGCTGGGCGGAAAACTGCAAACTGTGTTACCGTATACCAACAGATAATAACGGACACATGAGCAGCAATAATGTAAAAGCAACCAAAAGAATTGAAATAGAAACGCCGCATGCACTGAACTATTTTGTAAAAGGCATAAAAACACCTGAAAAACTGAAAGAAATTTTTGGTGAACTGGCAACAAAATATGGCGAACCTACAACAGAAACAATTCCGTATTTTTTAGCGCGCATTGCCCTTGATGCAACACATAACCGTTTTTTGCCCGTTTGGGGCTTTAGAACTTTAATAGAATATCTTAGTGCCGACAACCATCAGGAACTTTTATATAAATTATATGGTTTCCAATATAAGGATTTTTCTGCTCTTTTTTACAACGTGCGACTTTTGGATGATTATTTACAAGACCAACAGCAGACGATTTATTCTTCAACCAGCTGGAAAATAACAAAACCATTGCGCAATTTTAGTAATTTTATGCAGAATTTAAAAGGAAAAACTAAATAATGACAAAAAAAACGGCAATTGTTACAGGCGGTACAGCAAAAGATGCTGCTGCAATGGCAGTTCTGGCATTAAATATCAAAGAAACAAATCCAAATCTCACCGATGAAATGGTAATTTTTCACGACGGCATCAGCAAAAAAGACCAGCAGTTAATGCAGAAAATAATGCCATGCCGTTTTATTTTTTATAAATCGCCATTTGAAAAACCTGAAAATTTTGACAAAAACGTTTTGGAATATTTCAGCCCGATGGTTTTTTGCAAATATGAATGCTTCAAACTGCTGAACGAATATGAAACTGTTATCTGGACTGATTATGACGTACTTATTTGCAAAGATTTGAGCAATCTTACAGATTTTGGCGGCAAAAATTACATAAAAATGTGTCAGGGACCTGACAACTTTCGTTTTCAATTTAACGACAAATTTGACCAGACAAAATATCCGCAGTACAACTGGAACGAACCCAATATTCACATGAATTTATTTGCACTGAGCGACAAAATCCAGAATGCAGAAAAAATTTATTCCGAATGCATACGGCTTACAAACGAGCTTGCACCATTTATTTTGTGTCCAGAACAGGCAATATTGCAAATGGTTATGGCTGACGAAAAATTATCATACACGCCGCTTGCTTTTAATATTTATTCCGTGCGCCCTTGTGACATTCCATCTTGCCCGGATTATAAAATTTTGCATACCTTTGCCCAGCCAAAGTTTTGGAATGGCATAAACCACGAAAAATGGGAAAATTACTATACCCAGTGGCGAAAAATGGGCGGCTGTAAACATTTAGACAGATTTACGCCATTTGAACGAAAAATATACAGGCTGAAGAAAAAAATAAGGAAAATCTTTTCTTCAAATAAATGAAATCAGATTAAAGCATGCAAGGTATCGTTTGTTCTTGCCGGAAATACATTCCGGTTTTTATCTATCTGCATAATAAACCCGGCGGCTTAATGAACGAACCTTGTACAAAACAGCGCAGAATATTTTATTCTTACTGAAATTGCACGCTGCATTTTTATATTTCTCATTGCAACAATAGCGGTACATTTTCTCCGGCAATAATGCAAAAAACAAAATATACATAAAATTTCAAAAAAAATCCCTTTATCTCAAAATTTTTCAAAAAATGTCATATTTTTAATTTCCTTCGATTTTATTGCTAAAAAAAATGCTATAGTTATTGCGCGTTTAAAAATTCTTTGGTATGTTGAGCCTATGACTACACAAACACTTGATTGGAACGAATACATCGAAACAGCCCGGGCAGTTGCTGCCGAAGGCACTGTTTTAATTGAAAACAACGGCGTTTTGCCTTTCAGCAAAGGTACAAAACTTGCAGTTTTTGGCCGCATTCAGGCAAATTATTACAAAAGCGGCACCGGCTCTGGCGGTATGGTTGCCGTTGACCACGTCATCACAATTCCGGAAGCTTTGAAACAAACTGGTACAGTTGAGCTAAATGCAGAACTGGAAAGCATTTATACAGCATGGTTAAAAGAACATCCGTTTGACGAAGGCGTAGGCTGGGCAGCAGAACCCTGGAGTCAGGAAGAAATGCCTGTAAGTTCTGAACTTGCAAAAAAAATTGCAGCCCAGACAGACACAGCCCTTTATATTGTTGGCCGCACCGCCGGTGAAGAACAAGACAACAAAGACGAAGAAGGTTCTTACCGCTTAAGCAAAACAGAAGAAGAAGTTCTTGCCGTTTTGCGCCAGAATTTCAAAAAACTGGTAGTTGTTCTTAACGTTGGCAACACAATCAACATGGATTTTATCGCCAAATACAAGCCGGATGCAGTTTTGTACGCATGGCACGGCGGTATGGTTGGCGCGCTTGGTACAGCAGACGTGCTATGCGGCAAAGTTTGCCCAAGCGGCCGTTTAACAGACACAATTGCAAAAAAAATCGAAGACTACCCTGCTTTTGCCAATTTTGGTTCTGAAGAACGCAACTTTTATTGCGAAGATATTTACGTTGGATACCGTTATTTTGAAACCTTTGCGCCGGAAGCAGTTTTGTATCCATTCGGCTACGGCTTAAGCTATTCAACTTTTAAAACAGAAAACCAGAACTTCAACTGCGACGGACAGAAAGTGACTTTTGATGTAAAAGTTACAAATACAGGCAGCTTTGCAGGCAAACACAGCGTTTTAATTTTTGCAAACCAGCCGCAGGGAAAATTGGGAAAACCGAAACTTGTATTGTGTTCTTTTGCAAAAACCGCAGAATTAAAGCCAAACGAAAGCCAGATTTTGAATATTTGCGTAAAACTCAACGATTTGGCAAGTTTTGACGATACCGGCAAAACCGGAAACAAAAGCTGCATGGTTTTGGAAGCCGGAAAATACAATTTCTATTCCGGAAGCGATGTAAAAAATATCGATTTTGCCGGCAGCTTCGACCTTGCCCTGACCATCGTTACAGAAAAACTGAGTCAGGCTTTGACACCGCAGGTTGATTTTGAACGCTTCGTACCTGTTCAAAAAGGCGACAAATTTGAAGTTAGCAAAGAATTGCTGAAAACTACACCAAATTTGCAGGTAAAACACCGTGCAGAAGCTTTGGAAGCTTTGAAAAATTCTTATAAAATAGAAGAAAACACAAGCAGTTCTTATACTTTCAGCGATTTTGCAGAAGGCAAAATAACCGCCCGGCAGTTTTTAAGTACCCTCAGCAACGATGATTTGTCCAGCATCGTCCGCGGCGAAGGTATGGGCAGCCCGAAAGTTACCCCAGGTACAGCCGCAGCTTTTGGCGGCGTAAACAAGCATTTGCAAAGTTTGGGCGTACCTTGCGGCTGCTGTACCGACGGTCCAAGCGGATTGCGTCTTGACAGCGGAAATCAGGCGTTCAGCATGCCGAACGGCACAATGCAGGCATGCACGTTCAACCCGGAACTTATTACCAAGCTTTATACTTTTACCAGCCTTGAATTGATTTACAACAAAGTTGATATTTTGCTTGGACCGGGAATGAACATTCACCGCTACCCGCTTTGCGGCCGCAACTTTGAATATTTTTCAGAAGACCCGCTTATTACCGGTAAATTTGGCGCTGCAATTATTCGCGGATTGCATACTTACGGTGTTACAGGTTCTGCAAAACATTTCTGCGGAAACAATCAGGAACTTAAGCGTCAGGAAATTGATTCAATTATCAGTGAACGTGCGTTGCGCGAAATTTACCTTAAAGGCTTTGAAATTCTTGTAAAAGAAGCCGGCGGCGACGTTATGATGACAACTTACGGTTCTGTAAACGGAACCTGGACAGGTTCAAACTACGACCTTAACACCCAGATTTTGCGCAACGAATGGGGATTTAAAGGCATTGTAATGACAGACTGGTGGGCAAACCTTAGCGAAGAAAACGGTGCGCCGAGCAAAACCAATTTTGCCGCAATGGTAAAAGCCCAGAACGATCTTTACATGGTTTGTTCAGACGCAAGTGCAAACAACCACGGCGACAACACCCTTACCAGCCTTGAAAAAGGTTCTTTGGAACGTGCCGAACTTTTGCGCTGTGCAGAAAATATTCTTACATTCCTTGCAAAATCTGAAAGCTACAAGCGTTTGCAGAAATGTGGCACAGTTGTAAAAATTATCAACCGCCCGGATACCGCCGAAGACGAAGTTGGAGATATTACCTATTACACCGTAGAAGACGAATTTGTTATCGATTTGCAGAATGTTGAATGCCAGAAAGGAACTTCGTATTCTTTCGCGCTGGACGTACCAAAACCGGGTCTGTTCCACGGCGAAATTGTGGGCAAAACCGAATCTGGTTCTGTTGCACAGGTACCAGTAACATTGCGCGCAAACGGTGTTTCTGCCGCAAGCTTTACATGGAACGGTACAAACGGCGAATGGGTTGCTCTTGAAAAAGATTTGCCTTTCTTTACGCGTTACACCGTTGCAAAACTGTATTTTGCACAAAACGGTCTTAAACTTAAGCAGTTCAGCCTGAAACGCTTAAAAGACATTGACCCCAAATTAATGTTTGATGTTGAAAAAATCAACGAAAACTAATATTTTGCAGCAAATTCTTACAGCTGAACAGGACGCGATATAAAAAATCCTGTTCAGATGATTTGGCATTTGAAGTTATAGCAAAAAAAAGCGCAATTTTTGAAAATAATCAAAAATTGCGCTTTTTTATTTATGGTTTAAAACGAATCATAGACACGGCGAAGACAATCTTTTAGCGTCAACATACCAGCCCAATATATTTCAGCCTAACTTTTAATCTTAATTTATTTTCAATTGAATTTTTTAACGAACCGGTTCCGGTAAAAATTTCCATCTGCTTTTAAAGCGCTGTCTGCACTTCACTTTACAAGCTTGGTAAAACTACCCCGGAATTAAAATGCGTAATTGCCGCGGCTAAAGCGTCGGCGGCGTGGTCTGGTTTTGGTATTTGCGGCAAACCAAGCAACAGCTTAACATACTGCTGTACGTGTTTTTTTTCGGCGCGGGCAGAACCTACAACGCACTGCTTTATGGAAAGCGGCGAATATTCTGCCAATGGTACGGTATTTTGCGCCAAACAAAGAATTATAACACCGCGCGCCTCAGCAACAGCCAGCCCGGACGTTACGTTTTTTGCAAAATACAAAGACTCCATACCGGCTTCCGTAGGTTCAAAGCGGCGCAATACTGCCAAAAGATTGTTATAAATTGCCAGCAAACGTATCTGGTGGTTTTCTTTTGCGGCGGTTTCAATTACGCCGTGGGCAACGTGAACCATTCTGTTACCCTGAATATCGACAATACCCCAGCCAGTACTGGCTAAACCGGGGTCTATACCCAAAATGCGGCGCTTTTTATTTGAAACATTATTTTTTTCTTCTGCTTTAAAAGACGAACTGCCCAAACTTGCCGCGGAATTATCGCAGTTTGCTTTGGGCAGTGTCAAAAAAGCTTCATTTGACGGCATTTTACCGCCGTCATCAGTCTTTTTCAAAGATTACTCAGCTTCATATCCATCAGGATATTCAATGTTGGTGTAAACGTTCTGAACATCGTCGTCTTCTTCGAGTTTGTCAGTAAGTTTGTCACATTTGCGGGCTGTTTCAGCATCAATTGCCTGGTAAGAAGAAGGAACCATTGAAACGGCTGCAGAAACTGATTCAAAACCTTTTTCCTGCAAAGCTTCAAGACAAGAAGCAAAATCGTTAGGATCTGTTGTAACAGTGATAACACCGTCTTCGCTTACAACATCCTGTGCACCGTTTTCAAGTGCAACTTCCATAATTTCATCTTCGCTTACAGCAGATGCATCGTATTCAATAACGCCCTGACGTGTAAACATACGAGCAACAGAACCAGAAACACCCATGTTTCCGCCTGTTTTATTGAAAATGTTGCGTACGTTTGCAGCAGCACGGTTTTTGTTATCGGTCAAAACTTCAACAAGAATAGCAACTCCGCCTGGTCCAAATCCTTCGTAAACAAGTTCTTCGTAAACTGTTGCGCCAAGTTCACCTGTACCTTTTTTAATGGCACGTTCGATGTTGTCTTTTGGCATGTTAGCTGCACGAGCTTTAAGAATAGCAGTTCTCAAACGAGGGTTTGCGTTAGGGTCACCGCCGCCCATTCTTGCAGCAATTGAAATTTCCTTAATGAATTTGGTAAACAACTGACCGCGTTTTGCGTCGGCTGCGCCTTTGGCGTGTTTAATGGTTGCCCATTTACTATGTCCTGACATGATGTCTCCTTATAATTGAATGCGTATAACTGCGAATAGTATGTTTAAGTTTAACAAAATAAAAAAAATGCGTCAATATGCGAAAAAATACAGCAAACGGCAAACAAAGCCCATGTCTGCAACTGAAAGTGTACATAGTTAAGCTCAAATTTAAAAACTTACCGATAAATAAGTATGAATATTTTTCAAGCGGGTCACCCTTTTATTATTGCAGAAGTTGGAACTGCCCACGGCGGTTCTTTTGAAGAAGCCCAAAAACTTATCGATGCGGCAGCTGCTGCCGGCGCGGATTGCGTAAAATTTCAAATTGTATATGCAGAAGAAATTCTTCACCCGGAAACTGGTTTTGTTGATTTGCCCGGCGGAAAAATTCGCCTTTACGACCGTTTTAAGGAACTTGAAGTACCAAAAAACTTTTTTTATAAATGCAAGGATTACTGCCAGACCTGCGGCGTAGGGTTCTGCGCTTCGCCTTTCGGCATAGAAAGTTTTAACGATTTAATGGCAATGCGCCCTTTCGCCGTAAAAATTGCTTCGCCGGAATTAAACCACACCCCGCTTTTATCACACATTGCAAGCCACTGCGGCGAAACACCTTTAATTCTGTCTAGTGGTGTAAGCAAACTGAAAGATATTGAAAAGGCGCTGGAAACAATTGAAACCGCCCAGCAGGGCAGAAACAAAAGCGAAATTGCACTTTTGCATTGCGTAACAAGTTACCCTGCCCCAGCAACAGATTACAATCTGCGCCTGCTAGAAAATTTGAGCGCAATTTTTGGCATCAGCTGCGGCGTAAGCGACCACAGCCTCGACCCGATTTTAGTGCCTGTTCTGGCAACTGCAAGCGGCGCCTGTATCATAGAAAAACACATTTGTCTTGATAAAAATGCCGGCGGTCTTGATGACCCGGTTGCCCTGCCGCCAGACGATTTTGAAAAAATGGTAAAAGCTGTGCGCAAAGCCGAAAACATGCCAAAATCGGAAGTGATACTTGAATTAAGTGAACGGTTTGGCAGCGAAACTGTAAGCAAATGCCTTGGAGACGGCATAAAACGCCTTGCCAAAAGCGAAGAAGCAAATTACACACGCACAAACCGTTCAATTCACTTTTTGCGCGATATGCAGCAGGGACAGAAAATTACCAGCGACGATGTTGCAATTTTGCGCACCGAAAAAGTGCTTGAACCGGGGATAGAGCCGCATTACATAGACCAGGTTATCGGTTCGTTTTTGACCAAAGACGCAAAAGCCGGAGAAGGCTTAAACTGGAACCATTTGACAATTACAGACGAAACGATAAAACAAAAACCGGCAGAAATTATAAAAAATCCTAAAATAAAACTGCCCAAAACCGGGCTTTTAATAAAATCAATGAAAAAACTTGAAAAATAAAAGCTAACAGCCCGGCGCGAAGAAAACAAAAAAGCCAGTTTGTATTAAAATTTCAAATTAAATTATGAAAAATAATACAAACCAGCTTTTTTTATATGATTTTGAAGCGTTTAATCTTTCAATTGAAAGCAGATAAAACCCGCTTTAATTTTCTTTTACAATCCGGGCAATGCGGCGCAAACCTTTTAATGTAAGCTGCTTGTCTACGTGAGAAAAAACGTCGGTAATAGGCTTTAAAACACTGTTTAAGCCTCCGGTTGCAACCACGTGTATTTCAGCCGGTTCCGTGCCGTTTTTATCGTGCAAATCGTCTTTCATTCTTCCAATCAGCGATTCTACCAAACCCTTATAACCCAAAACAATTCCCGCCTGAATAGAATGAATTGTGTTTGTACCAAGGCTTGAAGGCGGTGCTTCCAGCGGAACAGAAGGCAGCTGCGCCGCATTTGAAAAAAGCGATGTAACCGCCGTGCCAAGTCCGGGCGTAATTGCAACGCCTTCAATATTTCCCTGGTCGTTGATGGCGGTAAAAGTAAGCGCCGTACCAAAATCTACAACAATGCACGATTTTTTATAAAGGCTGTAAGCTTCCACCGCGTTGCAGATAAGGTCTGTACCAATTTCGTGGCGGCCAGTAACCGGCGGTTCAACCGGCAGCTTGCAGTAAATGCTTTCGTTTACAACCAGCGGTTTTTTGCCGGTTAAACGTTCAATAACCCTGATAAACGGACCTAAAAGCTGCGGAACAACCGTACTCATCACCGATTCATCAATTGCGCTAAGGCGCACCCCGGCATCGCGGAAAAGCGAAAGCAAAATTGAAATATATTCGTCGGCGGTACGCTTGGTATCGCTGTTAATGCGCCATTCGTTCACCACTTCTTCGTCATGAAAAAGCGCCAAAACTACGTTTGTATTTCCAATATCCACGGCAAGTAACATTTTTTTCTCCATTTTTTCAGAAAAGTTTTGCAGGAAAACAAGAAACAGGCGTATTTTAAAGTTTTGCTTTAAATTTATCGCCTTGCAATTCCGCAAAATTTTTACTAGTATAACTTTATGGAAAATCTTATTCAACCAAAAATTTTAAAAGGCTTCAGGGATTTTTTGCCCGATGCCGAAATTCAGCGTTCTTTATTGACTGAAAAATTGACAAATGTTTTTCGTTCTTTTGGCTTTGTACCTATTGATACACCGGTGCTTGAATACACCGAAATTTTGCTTCGCAAAAGCGACGGCGAAACAGAAAAACAGGTTTTTAGATTTGAAGACAACGGCGGCCGCGACGTTGCAATGCGTTTTGACTTAACCGTTCCTTTTGCACGTTTTGTTGCCGAACACAAAGATGAACTTTATTTTCCTTTTAAGCGCTATCATATTGCGAAAGTTTGGCGCGGCGAAAAACCGCAGGCAGGCCGTTACCGCGAATTTGTTCAGTGCGACTTCGATTCTGTAGGTTCTGACAGCGCAGCAAGCGATTTTGAAATTCTTTTGATGATGAAAACTGCCCTTGCGGCAATTGGCGTTACCGACGTTACAATTAAAATCAGCCACCGCGGTATTTTTAACCGTTTTCTGGCAAAACTTGGCTTAAAAGAAAAAAGCGAAGACATTTTGCGCACGGTTGATAAACTTGCAAAAATCGGCGAAGAAGAAACAGCACGGCTTTTAACAGAAATTGCCGGCGATTCTGCAAAAGCCGGCGATATTTTGAAATACATTAAAGGCAGCGATTCTTTTGAATCGACCCTTGCATTGATGGAAGAAATGGCTGGCGGTGAAGCCGATGACACAAAACGTATGCGTGAAATTTACGCATTTATGTGCGAAGAAGGCATTCAGGATTCTTATAAATTGGATCCTTCAATTACCCGCGGTCTGGACTATTACACCGGCGTTGTTTACGAAACTTTCTTAAACGAACTGCCTGGCATTGGTTCTGTTTGCAGCGGCGGCCGTTATGACAACCTTGCCGGTCTTTACATGAAAGACCGTGTTCCTGGCGTTGGTTCTTCAATTGGGCTTGACCGCCTTATTGCCGGTTTGGAACAGCTGGGCAAGCTTGACGCAAAAGGCAGCTTTATTGATGCCGAAATTTTCTGCCTTGACCAAAGCTTAACCGGTCACTATATGGGCATTGCAAAACAGCTGCGTCAGAACGGTATTTCCTGCGAAGTTTTCCCGGATGCAAAGAAAATGGGTCAGCAGTACACTTTTGCAGAAAAAAAGAACATAAAATTTGGTATTCTTGTAAAACCAGAAGATGCAAAAGCCGGTGTTTTAACTTTGAAAAACCTTAAAAACCGCGAAACATTTGAAAATATTACAGTTGCAGAAGCTGTTGAAAAAATTAAGAATGCTTAATTTGCTGTAATCTGCTAAAAAAAGCAAAACCGCTTTCATTTGAAAGCGGTTTTTTTATGTGCAATATAAAAACAAACAAAAACACGTTTTTTGCCATAAAAATTACAAAAATCGGGAACAAAACTGCATATTACGGGTTTGCCAGCAAATCTTTGCGATGGCTGTCTAAATACGCGTTTATTGTTTCGCCAATATTTTCCGGCACTTCATAAAATCGGGAATCCAATTCGCCAAGTTCGGCTTCAAAAGTTTCGGCAGGCAATTTCCGTTCTGCGCAGATTGTTTTGTATTCGCTTTTGCTGATTTTTGTAAAAAGCAAATTCAGCGCCGTTTCAAGCATTTCTTTAGTTTTATCCAAACCGAAAAAATTCAAGGCTTCAACAGTTTCCATTGCGTAATAACCGGCAGAATTAAAGAAATATTGATTAAAACCGCCGTTGTTCACTTCACTTTCAAGCTGATAAATGTAAAAAACATTCCGGCAAAGCTGGTTTACTTTTTTCAGCTTTTCATCAGCGGCGGCATTGTAATAATCGTAAAGTTTAAGCGAATAAAACACAAAATCGGCAATTACGGTATAAAGCTGTTCCGAAGGAATTTGTAAAACCAGCTCTTCAGAAAGCCTGTTATATTTTTGCCAGTACGGCTTGTACGACCAAGTTTTTTCATCGTACATTGCCTGCAAAGTTTCCCAGTTTTCCTTTTTTATGATGAATAGTTTTTTCAGCATTTTATTTTTATAATTCCTTATACCGCAAATACTTATTCACCGTTTAAAAGAGCATTTGCCGCATTTTGGGCTTTCAGCCGGTTTGTATAAAGCGTTACGCTGTTTTGCGGCACCCAGCCTTTTTCAAAATGATACCACAATTCTTTGCCGGGACTGATTCTGCGCCCTGTCAGCGGTACAACATCGCCGCGCCGGGCATGGGCTTCAATATCGCTTAAAGAATCTGGTTCGGCATAAAACGGCGAATATGGTTCTGTAAAAACCGCCCATAATTCATCGCTTGCAAACGTAAATTCTTCCGGCAATTCAATGGTTTTGGTATTTTCGTTTTTTTCGCAGCCGCAAAACAAACCGCAAAATACCAAAACCGCAGAAATTATAAACAAATATGCAATTTTTTTAGTTTTCATCAAAACAACCAGTTTTAAATATTCATCATTTTTTCAATTTGATTTTTGCGAATTTCTTTCAGTTTTGGCAACAAAAGCAAATCCGAATCTACAAATTCCAATTTTTCAATTTCGTCTAAAGGAACCCACTGAACTTCGGTATGTTCGCTTAAAACCCACGCAATATCGTCCACAGGAAAAAATACTTCGTATGCGTGCAGCTGACGTTCTACCCCGTGATGAGTGAAACTTGCATCTGCCAAATGTTTTCCAATCGTAACTTCCAGCGCAAATTCTTCCATAAATTCGCGTTTAATTGCCTGTTCGTAAGTTTCACCTTCTTCAACCTTTCCGCCAGGAAATTCCCAGCGGCTGCCCATGTCTCCAACAGGCAGGCGTTTGGCAATAAAATAAAGCGAATCAATGCAAATTATTCCGGCAATTGAATGTTTCATCGTAAATCTCCAAAATGTCTAAATAAAAAGTAAACCCGGCAGCAAAAAATGCAGAAATGCAATAATCAAAATAATTATGCCTGCATAACGCCGGTTTTCAACTAAAACTGTTTCCAAAAAATTGGGCAAAGTTAAGCCAACTGTTGTGGTTGCCTTGTAATAGTCAAGCAAATTGCTGATTGCGGCAAAAAGAAGTGCCAAAGCCGGCAAAAAATCGCCAAATACCGGCACGCCGCGTACCGGGCTGATAAGTTTGAAAATGCCTGTTATAAGGCACAAAAGCCCGATTACCAGTGCAAAAGTTTTGTTAGACTGCACATTTTCTATATTTTCACTTAAAATAATGGCTTTTGAATCGCCAAAAGCAAACAAATAACCGCAAACAGCACACAAAACCACTGCCAGTAAATAAAATTGCAACATATTTTTCCCCTTCAATTAAAAAATTGCTTAACCTTATGTTAAACAGAATAATTTTACCACGTTTTTGCCGGTTTTTACGCAAAATTTAAGCGCAAAACAAGTTTTTACTATTTTTCAGCAAACAAAATAAAAACCTTGCCGCAAAACCGGCAATATTTACCGCGACACCAGAACCGAAAGCGTTTTTTCCTGCCCGTTCATTTTTATCGCCGCCTTTACCGTATAAACTTCAAAATCGTTGAAAGTGGTTCTAAGCAGAAGTTCTTTATCGCTTAAATTGCCGCTAAGTTCATGCTGGGCAACAATTTGGTCGTCGGTGGTTAATGCCGAAACAGTGGCGGCAACCGCAGTACCGTCGGCAGACGGGTCAAATTTCAAGGTAACGTAAACCGTATCTTCAAATGCAAAAGCCGATAAATTCATGTTTACCTTGCCAATAAAATCCTGATTTGTTTTATGAAGGAAACCCAGAATTACGATTACGGCAAGAAGAATACCGATTGTAGCCAGCATGAATTTTCCGCCCGGCGCTTTTACCAAAACCTTAAAAAGACCTTTTTCCGGTATCATTTCGCCGTTGTGCAGTTTTTCAATTTCCGGGTGATTTTTTAAATATTCATCGTGGCTATAATGAAAAGTTACACCTTCCTGCTCTATCAGCCGTTGTCGTTCCAAATCGTCCATAATTTTTCCTGTTCTGCAAAACTAGTGCTTAATCAAAGCGTCAATTACCGAATCGGTGCGCCACCAGACCACATTTGCTTCGTAATCGCTCGCCAGCAATGCTGAAATTATTCCTTCCTTAGAAAGTGAAAAATTGTCATAAATCAGCTCGTCCTGACTTAATGCAATCTGTTTGCGCATAATGCGCTGACCGTCGTTTTGCATAATTTGAATAACATAACCTTCGTCGTTTGGCGCCATAAAAAAGAACCAGCCCGATTCGCTTACGCCTAAAAAGTCAAAAGGCTTTACAAAAACTTCCTGCTCGCCGGCTTCAATTTCTTTCTGCTCGTAGCTTGGAACTTTTATTGCATCGCCGTAAACGCCGGTTTCTACGTTAAGCGGATACAAATAAGTTCCGTCATATTCAATTCCTTCCTGTACGCCGGATTTTACGTCAGTTTCGCTTTTGTAATAGTCAAGCTGCAAATAAAGCACCGGCTCAGTGTAGGAAGGCACAATATTTTCAAGGCAGATAAAGCGTTCTACATCGTCGCTGGCGGGGCACGGCAAATTCTGATAATCAAAAATTACATTATATAGAAGAAAACCTTCCGAATTGAACCAATGAACCTGGCTTCCGTTGCCGGTTAAGCAGATTACCACAAGTTCATTTTTGTTTGTTGTAAAAATTTTAGAAATATACGGGAAAGGTGCGCCGCCACTGCCGCGCTGACCCAAAAAATCAATAAATCCGCCTTCCGGAGTAAAGCGCAAAACCACATCGCGCAAAAGCAGATTGGCATTTTCATCCTGTTTCTGCCGTTCAATTGGCAGACGGTCTACAACATAAATGTTTTTCTTGCCGTCAACGGCAATTTTGCGCGGACTGTTAAACTTATACGGAACGGCAAGCTGGGTACCGGTTTGGGTTGCTTCCTGACTTGCGGTTTTTTCGCTGTCGATTTTTACAAGCGGCGAATTTTCCTGCATTTTTTTCTGCTTTTTTGCCGCAAAAGACGGCACAGGGTTAGAATCCGGGTTGTACAAAACGCCTAAAAGGTCGCCGTAAGACGTAAATTCCATTATTTTCTGCGCCTTGCCGTTGGCAATATAAAAAAAACCGTCGTGCATCACGTGGCTTGTATCAATTTCGCCGCTTTCTGCCATATTAAAAAGGTTTAATTCGTCTTCAAAATTGCCGTAATTCAGCAGGAAACGCTGTTCACGCGGCAGCATATCTGCAAAATTTTTGTCATTTTTGCTGCATGAAAAACTAAAAAGAACTAAAACTGTAGAAAATATTGAAAAAGTTATTTTTTTTGCGAAATGTTTATTTTTATTAAGATTATTAGTAGCCTTTAACATACAGAAAAAGAATAAAGCTTTTTTAATAAGTTGGCAACCCGCACAATTTTCCAATTTTTTGGCGATTTTTGGCTATTGTAAAACCGTGCAATTTTTCTATAATGCAAATTATGAAAAGCATAAAAATCAACTTACAAAATATTGCAGCCTTTGGTGTTGCAGGCAATTTTACCGGTCATCTGGAACAGGCAGGCGAAGCAAGAGACTTTGCAAATGTAAAAACTGAAGAAGCAAATGCGCCGAAAGCATTGTTTCCAACTTACATTCCTCTAAAATCTCCAAAAACTCAAATAACGCCACAGTTTTTGAGTACTTTTCCATTTGACAGCAAAACAATTTTGTACCCGGCAGGCGAAGAAAAATTGCAGATTGAACCAGAATGTGCAATTATTTGCCAGCTTGAATGGAAAGACAATCGGGTTGTAGACTTAAAACCCTTCGCCTTTGGTGCCAGCAACGACTGTTCCATACGAAAAGACGGTGCAAAAAAAATCAGCCAGAAAAAAAACTGGGGAAAATGCAGTAAAGGTTTAAGCGATAATCTGCTGCCGATTGACAGTTTTACAGGCGACGGCATTTTAGGCAATTACCGTATTGCAAGTTTTTTGCTGCGGCCAAAAGCAGAAAACGCAGCCACGTTTGACATTTTTGACTATGGAGAAGACAGCCCGGTAAGCGGTTACAGCTATATTTATGCCAAACTGATAGACTGGCTTATAAACAAGCTTAACAACCAGAAAGACGAAGGCCCTGCCGAAAACATTAACGCATATCTGGCAGAAGCCGGCTACCCGGAACAGGTAATGATTTCTGTTGGTGCAACACGGTATACAGATTTTGGAGAAACTAACTTTTTGCAAACCGGCGATTTATCTGCGGTAGTTGTTTACGACCAGAAACTTTACAGCCACCAGCAGATTGCAAATCTGCTGACAGGCGGCAAAATTGAAAGTGCAGAAAATGTAAGCGCACTGGTACAAAAAGTTACCTGCGCAGAATAATTTTTTGCAATCGTGATTTTTTCTATTATGGTTGTTTTTTGGCGGCGGAAAAATATGCAAATTTTGCTGCCAAATACAGCGCCCGATATGACGATATGCAGAAAAATTTCAGTATTGCAGGCGCGTAAAAAAGCGCAGCGTTCTGCCTAAAAAAAATGAACGATAAACGATGTACGCGATGTAAATATGCAGAGTTTCGTTCTTGCAGAAATTGCGCCAGCGGGTAAAAAGCCTTTCTACAAAGCAAGCTTCTTTTATCGCTCGTTTCCGCGCATAAAACCGCCGCCGCAACCAAAAAGCAAACGCCCCGATAAAAAAACCGGGGCGTTTGTATTTTTAAATATTTTAGAATTCACCTTTTTGCAGCTGCGGCTGTGTTTGCAGACCAAACCGCAAAAAATTACTCGCCATTTACCTTAAACACGCTCATAATCTGTGCAAGATGGTCTGCTTTTCCTGCCAGGGAACCAGCCATTGCCGCCATTTCTTCTGCAACGGAAGCATTTTGCTGAACAACGCTGTCCAATTGTTCAATTGCATGATTAATCTGCTGGGCACCAATATCCTGCTCGCTGGCGGCATTTGCAATTTCGTTTACCAGATGGGAAGTTGTGCGGATATTAGGCACAACCTTTGCAATTTCTTCATTTGCTTCTACAGAAACCTGCACCGTATCAACGGAAAGCTGATGAATTTCCTGCGCAGATTTCTGGCTGCGTTCTGCAAGCTTGCGCACTTCGCTTGCTACAACTGCAAAACCTCTGCCGCTTTCGCCGGCACGCGCAGCTTCAATTGCGGCATTAAGCGCCAGCAGGTTTGTCTGGCTTGCAATATCCTGAATAACGGCAATTTTTTCTGCAATCTGCTTAACGGCATCAACCGCAACATTTACAGCCTTTTCGCACTGTTCGCCATATTTGCTGGTCTGGGTCGCAATTTCGTCTGTTTTTTGCGCATTGCCGGCAGACTGCATGATATTGCTGCTTATTTCTTCCATTGTCGCAGAAATTTCTTCGGTGGTTGCCGCCTGCGTTGCACTGCGCGCCGAAACATCCTGACTTGCACTGCTTAATTCTGCGCCCTCCTGCTTAACCGCAAAAGAAGTCTGCTTTATTTCAATTACAATTTCTTCAAGCTTCTGCATGAAATTATTTACGCCGTCAACAATTGCGCTGATTTCGCGCTTGCGGCTTTTTGTAGACACGCGCTGGGTAAGGTCGGCATTTCCGCTTGAAAGCCCGGCAACAGCCTGACTTACATCGTTAAGCGGCTTTAATTCGTTGGAAATAAAAAGACTGATTACGACACCAAAAATGCAGGTAAGAATTGCAAGGATTGCAAGAATAAAGGTCATTTTATTCAGCGTGGCAACAAAATCGCCCAAAGGAGCATTTACAAAAACCGCCCATTCCGTGCCTTCAACCGGGCAGTAACTTACAACGCGCCTTTCTTTGCCGATTTTTATGATTTCGCAGCTGGCTTTGCCTTCAATTGCACAATTTAGGCTTGCCACAAGCGGCGCGTTTTTTGGGTTTATTCTATATTCTTCTATTAAATTTTGAAAATTTGTAACGTTCTGATAATTTTTGTCGCCAATCGTAACGCCGTTTTCGCGGTTAATAATGACCGGGTAAGTATTTTTTCCAACCAGATAATCGTCAAGCACGCGGCTTATAAGTTGGGCATCGCAAGCAGACAGAATAACATTTATAACCCGCCCGTTCTGGTCAAAAACCGGCATTGCATAAAACATCGTTAAAATCTGGGTAACTTTATTCATAATCGGCGACTGAATGTATTCCCTGCCTGCAAGACCGGCTTTCGTGTAATCGCGTTCGGCAAAATTTACCAGACCGCCTTCCACAACGTAGCAGTCGCCCTTTGTATTCATGATATTTATGCCAATCAAATCTTTATCTTTGCCGTTAAATTTTATTCCGTCCAGCTGGCGCTGCTTTTCGCGCAGTTCAACTTTAGGGTTCGTCATCTGGCTTAAGGTAGAAAGCGTGCGCAGTTTTGCAAGCTGTTCATTATTTGAACTGGTTATGCTTATCGCCACCGAACTGGAAATATTTGCAACATTTTCTTTTATTGTGTCGTAAAGCATTGAAGAAGAAAAACTGCCCGCAATAAGCATAAACATTGCCGAAGAAACAACCGTAAATGCCACAACAGAAGTTAAAATTGTAAGTCTAAGACTTTTCATGGGTTCCTCTGTAAAAAGAAAAATAATGAAAGGTTTGCAAAAACAAACTAATCTGTAAAAGCTAAAATATTTTTTGAAATTTAAACAAATTGTAACACGGTTTTTTAATTTTAAGCAAATATTTATTCGTGCCAGCGGCTGAATGTACCAAAACCTGCGCAAAAGCACATTTAATTATGTAAAATATTGGTAAAAATTCAGAGCAAAGCCTTGCATTATAAATGTAAAATTGACATTTTAAGGTTGCCTTAGTATATTAAAAACATGAACACAGTAGATAAAATCGTTACCGCTATTTTTGGTTCAAAAAGAGACCGTGACGAAAAAGAATTATTGCCAATCGTAAAAAAAATTAACGAAAAAGAAAGTTGGGCACAAAGCCTTTCTGATGAAGATTTTCCTAAAATTACACAGCAATTTAAAGACCGCCTTAAAAACGGCGAAACCTTAGAAGACCTTGTTCCGGAAGCATTTGCTCTGGTTCGCGAAGCCGCTTCACGCAAACTGGGAGAACGTCCTTACGATTCCCAGCTTAAGGGCGCAATCGTGCTTAACGCAGGCAAAATTGCAGAACTTAAAACCGGTGAAGGTAAAACCCTTATGACAGTTCCGGCTGCATACCTTAACTCGCTGACAGAAAAAGGCGTGCACGTAATTACCGTAAACGATTACCTTGCAGAACGCAACGCCGAATGGATGCGCCCGGTTTACGAATATCTTGGCGTAAGTGTCGGCATTATAAGCGCAAGCATGGACAACGATGCCCGCATCAAGGCATACAGCTGCGACATTACCTACGGTACGAACAACGAATTCGGTTTTGACTATTTGCGCGACAACATGAAATTTCCGCCGGAAAAGAAAGTTCAGCGCGGTTTTGCATACGGTATCGTCGACGAAATTGACTCGATCTTGATTGATGAAGCCCGTACCCCGCTTATCATTTCAGGTCAGGGCGAAGATGATACATTTAAATATCACGAAGTTGATAAATACGTAAGCCAGCTTGTAGAAGCCGAAAAAAATCCTGAAACCGGCGATTATCCGGACGAAGCCCAGGGCGAAGTTATTACCGGCGACTATAAGCTGAACGAAAAAAACAAGGGCGTTTCGTTTACAGACCAGGGTATGCTGCATATTGAAGAAATTTTGCAGAAACATAATTTAATCAGCGGCAGCCTTTTCAACGAAGAAAACTTTGAATACATTCACTATTTTACACAGGCAGTTCGCGCCCACCATCTGTACAAAGTTGACGTTGACTACGTTGTAAAAGACCGTCAGGTTCAGATTGTAGACGAATTTACAGGCCGTATTCTTGAAGGCCGCCGTTACGGCGACGGTCTGCATCAGGCAATTGAAGCAAAAGAACATATCAAGGTTGCCCAGCGCAGCCGCACAATGGCAACAATTACATTCCAGAACTTCTTCCGTATGTACGAAAAACTTTCGGGAATGACCGGTACAGCCGAAACCGAAGCCGTTGAATTTGGCAAAATTTACAACCTCGATGTTGTTGTCGTGCCAACCCATAAGCCGGTTGCCCGTATTGACGAAGACGACGAAGTTTATTTGACGGAAAACGACAAATGGAACGCAATCTGCAAGGAAATTGAAGAAGTTCACAAAAAAGGCCAGCCGGTTCTGGTTGGTACAATTTCAATTGAAAAATCAGAAAAGCTTTCGGCACTGTTAATGCGCCACGGCATACGCCACGAAGTTTTGAACGCTAAAAACCACGCCCGCGAAGCTTTGATTATTGCAGAAGCCGGTGCAAAAGGCGCCGTAACGATTGCTACAAACATGGCTGGCCGCGGTACCGACATCAAGCTTGGCGGCAACCCGGAATACCGTGCCCGCAAACGTGCCGGAACCGAAGCAACGCCGGAACAGTTTGAAGCAGCCTATAAAATGGAAAAAGAACAGTGGCTTAAAGACTACGAAGAAGTTAAAAATCTCGGCGGTCTGTACGTAATCGGTACGGAACGCCACGAAAGCCGCCGTATCGACAACCAGCTCCGCGGTCGTTCAGGCCGTCAGGGCGACCCGGGCCGCAGTAAGTTCTATCTGTCGCTTGATGACGATTTGATGCGCCTGTTTGGCGGCGAAAAAATGAAGAGCATGATGAGCCACATGGGTATGCCGAACGGCGAACCTTTGAACCATTCGCTTCTTAACAAAACAATTGAAAAAGCCCAGACAAAGGTTGAAGAGCGCAACTTTGAAATCCGTAAGCACCTGCTTGACTTTGACGATGTTCTGAACGAACAGCGTACGTTTATTTACAGCCAGCGCGATGACATTATTGCAGACAACGATTTGACTGCACGCGTTATGCAAACCGCCACGGAAACTGTAGAAGATTTTGTAGACGAATACAAATCAGACATCCGCAAAAAAGGCAATCAGGCATTTGGCGCGCTTCTTAACAACATCAAAAAAACTTTCGGTCTTTCGCTCAGCTTAAACGAAGGCGATTACAGTGCCAAAAATGAAGAAGAATTAAAAGATGCAATCGTTGAACTTATGCGTCAGGATTTGCAGTCTAAGGAACTGCTTGCCGGAAAAGAAAACTTGAACTGGTTCATCCGTTCCCTGTACATTCAGGCAATTGACCGCAAGTGGCTTGACCACCTTGAAACTTTGGAAAGCCTGCGCGAAGCAGTTTACCTGCGTTCTTACGGTTCAAAAAACCCGCTTACGGAATACAAAATCGACGGTTTCAATATTTTCTACGATATGCTTGATTCTATCCGCGTAGATATTGCATCAAAAGTTTTCCGCGTAAAAGTTCAGGTTAGCGAAGACGGCGACGTTCACCGCAATGTGCCTGTACGCCGCGCAAACATGAACGCCCAGCATCAGGATTCGGGTTCTTTTGCCTCGGCTGCAAATGCAACACCTCGCAGTTCCGTTATGAGCGGTTCAAGCCGCCCGGAAAATGCACAGTATGTCCGCACTACTCCAAAAGTTGGCCGCAACGATCCTTGCCCTTGCGGTTCTGGCAAAAAATATAAACAGTGCTGCGGCCGCTAAAGGAAGGAAATAATGAAAACTTTGTGGATGCTTATAAGAGTATTTTTTAACCTTGTTGCGCAAAATAAAAAATTGCGTCAGGCAAAAAAGCTTGATAAAGAAGGTAAAATTGCAGAACGCGATGCACTGGTTGTGCCGCTTGTTGGTAACTGGGCTCGCACAATGATTGCATACACCGGTAAAGATACCAAAGTAACGGTAAACGGTGCAGAAAATCTTCCTAAAGACGGGGTTTGTGTTTTTGTAGGCAACCATCAGGGTTATTTTGATATTCCTGTTCTTTTGGGCTATGTTGATACACCAAAAGCATTTATTGCAAAAGCAGAAATCCTTAAAGTTCCTGTACTTTCAACATGGATGAAGCTTATGCAATGTACTTTTATGGTGCGCAACAGCCCGCGCCAGTCGCTGCAGGCAATGAACGAAGCAATTGAAAATGTAAAAAAAGGCTATTCGCTGGTAATTTTTCCGGAAGGTCACCGCAGCAAAGGCGGACCGATGCTGGAATTTAAGCCGGGCAGTTTTAAACTTGCGTTTAAGTCTGGTGCGCCGATTGTGCCTTTTACAATTGACGGAACTTACAAATTATACGAAGACCACGGAATTGACAGCGGCGAAGTTTCTATTACCTTGCATCCGGCAATTCCGACAGCCGGTTTAACACGTGAAGAACAGGCAGAAATTCCTGCAAAAGTTCAGCAAATTGTAGCTTCTGCCCTGGCTGATAAAACAATTGTAAAAGAAGAAAAATAATATGTTTGAAAACCTGTTTAAGAAAAACAAAAAAAACGAAGAAACCGCCGCCGCAAGTGAAAAAAACAGCGCTGAAGAAAACACAAATAAAGACAGCGAAGTTTTTAATTTGACATTAGAGCAGATCAAACGCGAATTCAGCGAAAAATGTGTAAAAATCAGTTTTGACAGCATTGATGAAAATATTTTTGCAAGCAAACTGGGCGGTTTTCCGTATCTGCCAAAAGGCGAAAGTTTTCCGCTTGATGCAAACCAAAAGCAAATGCAGCTTTTACTGCAAATTAACTGCGCCGATCTGGTAAAATTTGATTTTTGCCAGCTGCCCAAAACTGGTATTTTGCAGTTTTTTATTGCAAAAGACAGATATTACGGCTGGGATTCTGAAAATCTGACAGAACAGACAGGCTTTAAAGTACGCTATTTTGAACAAGTTGATACAGGCGTCAGCATTGAAGACGTAAAAGCCCGGATTGTTGAAGACGAAGAAAATAAAGCCCGCAGCCCGATTTTGGCAGAAAACATCAGGCTGGTTTTTGAAGAAGGCATCAGCACAATTTCTATAAACAACGAAAATTTTGACGATATTTTTGTAGAAAAGTATAACAAAAACTACGGCGAAGATAAAATTGAAACATATTTTGACCTTGACAACGCTTTCATTGATAAAATCACCAAAGATTTGGGCGATTTTGAAAGCAAAACAGGCGGTTATCCGGGATTCTGTCAGGATGACCCGCGTTGCGCCGCCGCTGACTATTCTGACTACGATTATCTGCTTCTGCAATTGGAAAGCGATTCTACAAACCTTCAATTTGGAGACGACGGAATTGCAAACTTTTTTATTCCCAAAAACGCCTTACAGAACGCCGATTTTACAAAAGTTTTGTACAACTGGGACTGTTATTAAACGCAAAACATTCTTTTTTTTGGAAAATTTCGGCTTAAAGGATTTTAGCAATGACACCTGAATATATGAATTTACCCGTTTATCAGCAAAAACAGCGCATTTTGGATATGCTGGAAAATAATCAGGTGATTGTTGTACAAAGCCCGACAGGTTCCGGAAAGACAACCCAGCTGCCGGTAATTTTACACGAAGCCGGTTATTCTTCAACTGGAATGATAGCCGTTACCCAGCCCCGTCGCATTGCTGCCCTTTCCGTAAGCGAATTTATTTCTAAGCAGCTTGGCACAACTTACCCCGGTCTGGTTGGCTATAAAATGCGTTTTGAAGACAAAACCGATATTACAACCAAAATAAAAATCATGACCGACGGTATTTTGCTTCAGGAAATGAAGCTTGACCCATGGATGAGCAAATATTCGGTGGTAATGGTAGACGAAGCCCACGAACGCAGCCTGAACATTGACTTTGTACTTGGGCTTTTAAAACGCGTATGTGCATACCGCAGCGATTTTAAGGTTATAGTTTCTTCGGCAACAATGAACGCCGAACTTTTTTCTGCCTATTTCAACAACTGCCCGATTGTAAACATTGATACAATCACCTACCCTGTTACCGTTGTTTACGACCCGCCGACCGTGCCGGTAAGCACTACAAGCGAATCCGCCAGCGAAGCGCTTCTTGAAAAAATTAACCATACCGTTGAACGCATTTTGATGAATAACGATGCCGGCGATACATTAATTTTTCTGCCCGGCGAAAAAATCATAAAAGACTGCATAACGCATTTAACCCATGCACCATTCGGCAGGCGGCTTCATCTAATTCCGCTTTACGGGCGCCTTGCCAAAGAAGAACAGGAACGTGTTTTTGAAAAAGCGCCCTTCACAAAGAAAAAAATCGTAATTTCTACAAATATTGCCGAAACCAGCGTTACAATTGCCGGAATTACGAGCGTAATAGACAGCGGCTTGGCAAAACTGAATTATTACAGTCCCAAAACTTTTACGTCCAGCTTAATTGAAACTTCCGTTTCTAAAGCATCGTGCAACCAGCGCAAAGGTCGTGCCGGGCGTACCCAAAGCGGCACCTGTTACCGCCTGTACAGCCGCAAAGATTTTGAAAACCGGCAAATGTACACCACCGAAGAAATCTACCGCACCGATTTGTCGGAAGTAATTTTGCGCATGGCAGAACTGGGCATTAGCGATTTTGAACAGTTCGATTTTATTTCGCCGCCAAACCCGGAAAGCCTGCGCGGTGCAATTGAAACCTTAAACATGCTGAAAGCAATAAATTCAGACCATACACTTTCGCCCATCGGCAAGCTTATGGTTGAATTTCCTTTGATGCCGCGAATAAGCCGCATAATTGTTGAAGCAATTTTAAACTACCCGAATGTTCTTGAAGAAGTAATAATCGCCTGCTCGTTTTTGTCGGCACAGTCGCCTTTTGTTTTACCGCCCGGCGAAGAAGCCGAAGCCCGGCTTGCCCACCACCAGTTCAGGGCAGAAAAAGGCGACTTTGTTTCTTATCTTTCAATTTACAAACGCTATCTTGCAGCAGAAAAAAAAGATGTTTTCTGCAAGCGCAGCTATCTTGATCAGCGCGTTATGGCAGAAATTGCCAATATTAAGATTCAGCTTGAACAGATTGTGTCTGATTTGGGCGTGCCAGTGCTAAACGGCGGCACCGTTGACGATTATTTAACCTGTATTGCCGTGGGCATGGTTCAGTTTGTGTGCGTGCGCGAACGCCGTGAAAGTTACCGTTCACTTACCGCAGAACATATCCAGATTCATCCGGGGTCAAGCCTTTTCAGGGAAGAACACCAGTTTATTGTTGCAGGCGAAATTGTAAAAACTTCGCGAATGTTTGCAATGTCTGTTTCGCCACTGAATAAGAAAATTTTACAGCGCATTGATGTTAATTTGGAAAAACAGCTTTGCAGCGGAAATTCTGACAGCAGATTTACAGAAAAACATAAAAACGCCGAATCAAGCGATAAAAAATCCGACAGGAAGGCGAAAATTGCAAAAGATTCAAACGCAAACGAAGCAAACGACAATATTGTAAAAATTTGCGGCGAAACTTTTGAAATTGAAAGATACAAAGGCAAAAAGCAGCTTATTCTGCCATGGCCGAAATTTAAAAATATCGTTTCCGGCATTAACGACAACGTGCCCGAAACATATTTGAAGCAGCTTAACGATTTAAAATCCTGCCTGGTAATTCCGGTAAAAAAGGCAAAATACAAGCTTCTTGCAGGCGAAAAATTTTCGCAAATTGTAAAAATCGGGCAAAAATTAGATTTAAACCCGGTGGAAACAAAATCGTGGCCTAAAAAAGCAAACGTAAATTACGCCGAAAATCCGGAAGGTCTTTTTGACGCGCTGAAATGGGTTATGCGCATTACGCCGGCAAAAGAAAAAACAAAAGAACTGGGCTTTATAACACTCTACTCCGACGGCCGCGGAACATACTGGCTGAAACCTTCATGCGGTTTTTCTACCGCGCTAAACGAAAGTTTATCCAGCCTGGAACTTTTGATAGACGAAGCAAAAGATTTAAGCGAAGAAAAACATACAAAACTGAATAATTTGTACCGCCTGCTGAGTGATTTTTATAAAGAATAATTTAGAGTTTTTAGAAATATTTAATATTTTGGAGATTTAAAATAATTCCTGCATAAAAGAATTTAGCAATAACAAACCTTGCTGATTAAGCGCATATTTATTTTCTGTGCAAACGGCAAGGTTCTTTTTTTGCCATCTTGTCAGCGGTTCTTTTACATAATTTTCAATATTTTCGCCAAACCGGCTGTAAAAATCTTCTGCATTTGGACCATCTAAAAGCCTGAAACCCATCATCAGAAATTCAAAAATCTGCGTCTCTCTGTCCAAATTTTCAATTTCTTCTATTTGCGTCAAATGGGAAAAATCTGCAATTTCGCTATTTTCTCCAAAATCTCTAAAAAACTGGACATATTTTTCAATATTTGTGGTATTTGTATAACGCAAATTGGCAACAGTACCAGTTGCACCGGCGCCAATACCAATATAATTCTGCATCTGCCAGTAACAAAGATTGTGGCGGCTTTCGCAGCCGGCTTTGCAAAAATTACTAACCTCATACTGGGCAAAACCATTTTTTTCCAGCAAGTCGCGCCCCAAAATCCACCATTCGTCGCTTTCATCCTGATTAATTTTGCAAAGCCCTTTTTCTACCATATTAAAAAGCCTTGTATTTTCTTCCAGCATAAGAGAATAAAGTGAAATATGGTCGGCGCCGCAGTTTATGATTTTTTGCAAATCTTCTAAAAAATCTTTTTCAGTTTGAAGCGGCAAACCGCAAATTAAATCGGCAGAAAAGCGGCGCCCGGCACTACCAGACTTTGCAGAATTTTTGCAAAGCCAAAACTTGTTAATCAGTTCAATTGCACGCAAATTTTCTGCCAGTTTTGCCCGGCGCCCAATAATTTGCAAACTTTTATCGTTTAGCGACTGAATACCCAAAGAAAGGCGGTTAACCGGCGAATTTTTTATAATCTGTAAAAAATCTTCCGTTATATCGTCCGGATTGCATTCAACTGTAACTTCTGCGTCTTTTTCCAGCGGGCAAATTTGGCACAATTCATTCAGCAAAAAAACAATTTGCTGCGGCGCTAAAAGGCTTGGCGTACCGCCGCCAATATAAATGGAAAACCAGGTTTTTGCGCCAAACTGCTTTTTTCGCAGCCGGGCTTCGTTAATCAGCGCGGAAATGTATTCATTTTCAATATTATTTTCTGTTTTTATGGAAAAAAAATCGCAGTAGGCACATTTTGAACGGCAAAACGGAATATGCAGATAAAGCGCAAAAGAATCTGGCGGGTTCATTATTTATTCAAATAAAACTAAAAGGCAGAAAACTTGCTAAACGGCCAGAAACGCAAAATAATTTTTCCGGCAATTTTGTCGCTTTTTACGGCGCCCCAGTAGCGCGAATCTACGCCGTGGGAACGGTTGTCGGCAAGAACAAAATATTCATTTTCGCCCAAAACAATCGGGTCCAAATTGCCGCTGAACTCGCCTTTTTCATGCCATTCAGGCTTAAATTCTTCAACCAAAAGATCGTAAGCAGTATTTGTCAGTTCAAATTCGGTTAAAGAATGGTTTTGGTCTGCCGGTTTTACATAAAGAACGTAATTTTTTAAATAAACCGTATCGCCGGGCATGGCAACAAGGCGGCGCAGACAGTAATTCTGGCTAACAAATTTAGAACTTGTAATCGGGTCATATTTTTGAAAAGTGACAAAGCGGACAACTTTTATAACAATTTTCTGCCAGACTGTAGTTTTTTCGTGATATTTTGGCGCTAAAATAACAATGTCGCCGCGGTTTAACGGCACGCAATGCAAAATTGAAGAAAAAAACGGAATATTCAGCGAATTTTCTTTTTGCGGCGAAGCAAGCGGCGTTGCAAAAACAATTTCGCCGCCGGAAAGTTTTGGCTGCATGCTTTGAGAAGAAACTGAAACAGGGAAAATTAAAAAAGTTAAGATGCTGATGCAAAGAAGAAAAATTACTAAAATATAAATAAGACCAAAAAAAATATCACTGCGCCTTTGCTGTTTCAGGCTGTAAGAATAATTATAAACACTGTCTCTACTTTGCATAGCTTTACTTTAGCATACAGGTATTTTTTTTTCTATCAGTTTTTACTATTTTTTGCGGTTGAAGATTTTTTTTTATTCCAATATAATTCGTTTTTATGAAAAAGGAAGGCACAAAGCTGATTGGTCAAAACAAAAAGGCCAGATTTAACTACACTATCGAAGATTCTCTTGAATGCGGCATTGAACTGCGCGGAACGGAAGTTAAATCGTTTAGAGAAGGAAATATTTCGTTTCCGGACGCTTTTGCTGAAATTATCAAAGGCGAAGTTTGGGTAAAAGGCTTGCACGTTTCCGAATATGTGTATTCTTCAATTTTTAACCACGACCCCGACCGGCCAAAAAAGCTTTTGCTGCACCGGGACGAAATAAAGCGTTTGGAGCGCAAAGTAACAGAAAAAGGCTACACGCTTATTCCGCTGGATTTTTATTTGAAAGACGGACGCGTAAAGGTTAATTTGGGCGTTTGTAAAGGTAAAAAGATGTTTGACAAGCGCGCCGACATACGTGACCGCGACTTGCACCGCGATATGCAGCGTGAATTCAGAAACAAGCTGGACGGCTAAAATATTTTTTAAAATTGAAAACCGGCAATTTTGCAGAAAAAATACAAAATGCCGGTTTTTTATTTGCGTTTTTAATTTTATAAAGCAAACAAAGCAAACGATGAATTTTTTATCAATTTCAATATATTTTGCACATTTTACCAAATGCAAGGTTTTTGCAAGCCTTCATCTGCAAAGCATGAAAAAGTAAACGCCCCATCGGCATAAATCACTATTTAGTAATATCTAAAAAAAGCAATTCTGCGTCAACATCAAATGACTACTTCACCCTGCCGCAAAACTTTAATTTCGCCGCCGGTAATGTCTACCAGAGTAGAAGCCTTTCCCGCCGGTTTGTCGCCGTCATCAACAATCAGGCTTGTTTCATCCTCAAATTCGGCGGCAATATTGGAAATCTGCCACAATGCCGGGCTGCCGGAACGGTTCACGCTTGTAGAATAAATTGATGTACCGCAAAGACTTACAACTTTTCTAAGCCATTCGTCTTTTGGGCAGCGCAAAGCAACGGTACCGCCGCCAAATTCTTCTTTGCGCGGTACGATTACGGTTAACGCACCGGGCCAAAGTTTTGCAAGCTTTTCCGGCAGCGCAATTTTGCTGATTTTTTCAAAATCTTCAATACTGGAAATAAGTTCAATAAACGGCTTGGTTTCTGCCCTGCCCTTAATCTGGCGGATTTTTGCATCGCCGGCAGCACCGCACGCAGAAAAACCATAAATTGTGTCGGTTGGAATAATTACGACGTTACCTTTTTTAATTTCTTCCGCGGCAATTTCTGCCGAATTAGATTGCTGTTTGAGGATTTTCATAATAATTAAATCTTTCTGCGTTTTTTACCTGCAATTTTTTACGCAATTCCTGCATTGCAAAAATTGTCATAAAGCAGCAAAAAATGAAAATTCCGCTTAATTTGCACAACCATTCGGGTACAAAATTAATTTTTCCAATCGTAATCGGCGTACCGGTTTCGGGTACAAAATCCGTTGGCGACGAAATGCCCTTTAAGCGGATAAGTTTTTCGTCAGGATAAATATAGCCAAGTTTTTTTGCATACGCCGCAATTACATCCGGGTCAACTTTCAGACCTTTTTGTTCCAGCGTTAAATTTTCGTTTACTTGTTGAATGTGCTGCAAATTGGCCGAAATTATCTGTTTCTGTTCGTCAAGCTGCTGTGAAGCCCAAAAACCTTCAGGCCCAAACCCGACAGAAACAAAAACATAGGCTAAAGTGCCTAAAAATGCGGCCACTAAAACTTTTATCCGTGACATGCCCTTAATAACGGCATGAATTCAAAATTTCCACACCCACCCAACGCCAACAAAATGAATAAATTTGTTTAAAATGTTTTATAATCGGCAAACTAAAAAAAAGTTTAACAAATTTCTCTAAAATCTCTATTTTTTTAATTAAAATGGATATTTTTTCAGCGCAGAATCTGCCAACTTTCAGCCAGCTTTCTGCAAACTGAAAAGAAAAAGTTTTTGAAAATATTTTTCAAAAAAAACTAAATAAAAAAAATTAAATTCCGATATGGGCAAATTTTGCTTTTGTGCCGAAAAACAAACTGGAAAGTTTTAAGTTTCGCTTTATCGGGAAAAAAGTGACACAACTTAAAACAAATATGCTATAATTTTAGCAAAAGTTTCAGCCTTGTGGAGTTTTTATGGCTTTCGACACAAACGACAAATTAAATTCTGATTCAGCTCAACAAAATTTGGAAGAATTCGGTATCTGGATTTCTAAGGAACCGGAAGAAATCAGCGAAAATTTCGATACGGCGCAAGACACAATTGCAGAAGAAGCCACAGATTCGTTTAATTTTGTCGAAGCAAACTCAATGCCGGTTGAATCTGCCGCCGAAGAAACCCTTGATGACATTCCCGAAACATTTATAGAAGAAGATTTTACAGAACCGCAAGTAAGCACGCCAGCTGAAAATGAAAATATAGAAGACAACGAAGAAATTGATTTGAGTTCTGAATTTGGTTTTGAAGATGAAGAGCCTTTTAAGCCTTCTGACGAGCTTGTTGAAAAAGATCTGGAAAAAACTGAGTTTGATTCCATTGATTTTGAAGAACTGGACGACAGTTTTGACCGTTCCTCTGAAGTGCCCGCCGAATTTGGCAGCGATTTTGTACAGAATATTGACGATATTCAGGACGAAACCTTTACCCAAGACCAGATTGCGCCGTCGCCGGATTTTGATCTGGAAGATGCTTCAATTGAAGACGCTACCCCAACCCCAATTAAAGCCGAACTGCCGCCTTTACCGGATTTTGATTTAGCTTCGCCGGTGGAAACTGACGACGATTTTGAATTTAACGATAAGCTTGAAGACATTGACGAAGAAGTTGAAGCAAATCTGGACAGTCTGGACAGAGATGTTGACCATTCGATTCTGGACGTTGATTTGGACGATGGCGCAGGAACTTCTTTTGATTCTTTTATGGAAGAAAAAAACGAAATTGAAGAAGATATAGAAGAAAACGTGCAAAATGAAGATTTTGCGGACGTTTTTGAAAGCGAAAACACTGATTCATTTGAAGAAATTGACGTGCCGGTTGTACCAGAACCAGCCGAATCTGGCGCAAGTTCCACCATTGAACTTGACAGCATCGATGAAATGCCTGCGGAACTTTCGGCACTGAATTGCGAAGACGATAAAATTGAACCTGCCGACTTGCAGGATTTTGACGCAGCAAAAAATACCAGTTTTGAAACCCCGAACAGCTGCATAGAAACCGAAGAAATTGATTTGCCCAGTTTTGCAGAAGAAACAAAAGAAACCTCAACAGAAACACAGAATATTGAAGAAAAATCATCACTTCCAGATATGTCTGAAATTTCAATGGACGGGTTTGCCGATTTTGATATTTCTGCCTTTGAAAATAATGATGCTCCTGCCCCGAACGCCGGCGGAGAAACCGAAGTTTCGCTGGATGACTTTTTAGGCGGTGGCGAAGATGTTTCGGCACAATTCGGATTAAGTGCCGACGGCGGCTTTGATGTTACCGACGATTTTCTGGCAGAACTTAACGGCGAATTTGGCGGCGGCAAAGAAGAAAAATCGGACATTCTGGACGAAGATTCCGTTGACATTGAGCTTGAGTTTGACGACCAGTACATTGACAACATTGAATCTGATGCCAGCGACCGCATTGAAGATTCCAGCAACTTTGAAGAATTCTTCGGCGATGATGCAACAAGCGACGCCGGTATAAGCGCAGACAATTTTGACGAGCTTTTTGCAAATGTTCAGGATGAAAGCGCCAGTGCCGCCAGCGATTTTGAACAGATGTTTGCAGAAGCAAACGGCGAAAGCGCTGTAGCGCCAGCCCCAACAGGCGAAACCGTATTTGACGAAGTTACCGAATTTGACGATTTGCTGTTTTCGGATAACGGACCGAATATTGAAGCCGAAAAAGCCCACGCAAATAAAATCAATACCCAGATTGACTACAATATCACGGTTGCAGAAGAAGACGTTAAAATTACCCAGATTTCTCAAAAAGTTGAAAGCGACAGCGGCGACGACGAAAATATTCCAATTTTCGGTACGACAATTGACGAAAACGGCGCAAAAATTGCAATGCAGCGCCCAATTGAAGATAACGGAATCCGCGGTCCGGCGCTGGATAATTCTGAAGATGATTCGTTCTACGAAAGTTTATTCAATGACGCAGAAATCTACGACGAAAGTTCTTCGGCTGCGCCTAAAAAAGCTGAAAGCGATGAAGACGCACTTTTTAACGAACTTGCAGATTTGGGCGTAAGTTTCGACGCAGATAATTTGCAGAACGAAAACCCGTCAGAAAATTCTGATGCTTTTGAAAAAAAAACTGATTTGATTGAAACACCGGACGCAGGTAATTCAATTGACGAAATGAGTTTTGAAGACCTGATACCGGAAGAAAACACGGATTTTGCTGACGAAATGCAGAATGAACTGCCAAGTGAAGAAGAAAATTTAGAGGAAAATCAGAATTTTGACGATAATATAGAAGAAAATAATTCGAATTCTGATGTTTTTTCAATTGACGATGATGCACAGCCAGTGCTTAGCGAAGAAATTTCTGAAAATACGTCAGAAATTGCAGAAATTTCTAACGAGGAAGCAATGGAAAAGCAAAATCAGGAATTAAGTAATATTGAAGAAAAAAAGCCAGCCATTTCGCCGGAAATGCTTGGTATTGCCGCTGCCGGATTAGGTGCCGCAGCTTTTGCCGCAGAAAAAATTATCAGCAGCAAAAACGAAAATGCCGACGACGAGCTTTTGACAGAAGATGATTTGCCGGTTTTTGACAATATTGAAGATTTTAACAATTCTGAAAATGAACCAGTTGAAAATAGTGAATTGCAGGAAAACTTTGAAGATTCTGAAAATTCTATAGAACAATTTGATGATTTTGCAGAATTTCCAAACAGCGAACCGGCTGAAGTTTCCGCAGAACCAGCCGCTGAAGCAGTAATTGAAGACGCAGCTTTTGATGATATTTTGTCTGATACAAACGTTAGCGACATTAATATTGAAGAAAATGCAGAAACCTTTGAAGAAATGCCGGTTGTTGAAGCAGAAAATACAAACGAAACCGTAAATAATCCGGACGATTTTGAAGATAATGCCGGCAGCGACGAAATTACTGATTTGACAGAAGATTCTTTTGAAGCCGTTTTGCCTGATACAGCCGTTACAGCTGGTATTGCGGGCGGCGTTTTTGACGATGTTTTAAATGAAGAAGAAAGTGCTGTTGACGCAGAACTTGATGAAGAATTGCCGGTAATTGAGCAGATAGAAGAAGATGTGGAAGAAGTTTCAGAAATCAGCGACCTTTCATTTGATGAAGAAAATGAAAATGCGCCGCTGGAATTAACAGAAGATTCTTTTGAAGCTACCCTGCCCGACACCCCGGTTACAGCTGGTCTGGCTGAAAATACGGTAAATAACAATTTGCTTGATAATACCCAAGAATCGAAGTATACTGAACCAATGGAGGATGAGCAAAAAATGAATTTTGATGACATTTCACAAACATCAGAGGAAAATGCACAAAGTGCAGCACCTGAAAACGAAGGTTCTGTTCTTTCTGCTCTTAGTTCAGAATCTGTACTAAAACAAATTTCCAACGAATTGTCCATGCTCCGAAATGAGATTTCTCTGTTAAAAACAGAACTTGCCAAAACACGTGAAAGTGTAAAAGCAGAATCTGTAGTTGAAGAAGTAGCTGTTGAACCAGTTCAGGAACCTGTTGAAGAATCGGTAATTGAAGATGATTTGACCGTAAATGAAGAAATTGTTTCGGAAGAAGCTCCTGTAGAGGAACAGGAAGGCGATACAGAAAGTGTTGAAGACATTATTCCAGAGTCTATCCCTGAAGCTTCAAATGGATTTTTTGACAACGATTCAGATGATGAAACTATTGCCCTTTCTGATGATGAACTTGGTAATATTCTTAACTGTGCCGATTTTACAGAGGAATATGTTGATAACACAGCCGAAGTTGAAGCAGAACAGCAGGCAATTCCAGAAAGCGTAGCTGCTTTGCACGCAGAAGTTGATGAAGCTTATAACGACGAAGTTTCAGACCCTGTAATTGGTGACGTTCAGTTTGAAGAGGAACCTGCCGAATCAGTTCCAGATGAAATTGAAGTACCAAAAGTTGACGATTTGGTTTCTGAAACAGTTGAAGCAAGTGAAGAACCGGCTGTTAACGCAGACGAAGATTATTTTGTTGATACAACAAGCGATGAAGTTTCTTCTGATTCAATTTCTGAGGATAAACTTGCATATTTGCAGGAAGAAACAAATATTGATGAAGTTTCTGAACCTGTAGCAGAAGAAAATATTGAAGAATCTATAGAAATAGAACCAATTGATGAAACAGAAATTGAGATTCCTTCTATAGAAGAAGAACCTGCTGTAGAAGCAGAAGCTGCTGAAGATACAGTATCAGAAGAAATTGCAGATGATTCTGAAGTAGTTGTTGAAGAACCGACAGAAGAAATTGTAATTGATGCTGATGATGAAGTAACAGTTGAAGCAAGCGAAGCAGAAACAGAACCAGCAGAAAATACTGAAACAGGAATTGAAGAAATTGAAATCGATCAGCCTGTAGAAGAACCTGCTGCAGAAACAGAACCAGTAGAAGAAAGTGTTAATGAAGTTGCAGACGATTCTGTAATTGAAATTGATACTGATGAAGCTGAAAATGATGAACTTGCAGAATCCGGTACATTTGCAGAACCTGAAGAAACTCCTGTTGAAACAGTTTTTGAAGGCGAACAGTGGGACGAACCTGTTACTGAAACAGAAGAAACTGCTGAAACTGCTGCCGATGAAGTTGCAGAACAGCCAGTAGAAGAACCTGCTGCTGAAACAGAACCAGCAGAACCAGAAAATAAAGAATCAATTTACGACAAAGCAAACGCAATTGCTGAAAAAGAACCAATGAATACCGATTTGAAAGATGAGATTAAATCAGTATTGGTTTACATGGATCAGCTTTTGGAAAACTTGCCAGACGAAAAGATTGAAGAGTTTGCAAAATCTAGTTATTTTGAAACCTATAAAAAACTCTTTAAGGAGTTGGGACTTTCTTAATCTATGGGTTTACTAAGTCGAAGTGATTCAATTCAACAAAGACTAGGTAATTTGGAAAGTACAGCAGATAACACCTGCTGTACTTTTTCAAATTTACAGAGCAATGAAAAAAAATTATTTGAATACCCGTTTAAACAGCTGCACAATTTTTTTAATTCATCAGGTGTAGCGCAGTTTGGTTTTTACCTGCCTTTCGGCAAAAATTATAATTTAATATTCAATCACGGCTACAGTTTCGATACTACCCTGCAAAGTAACTGCGCTTTTGATTTTTGGCATAATGCCTGTAACTGTCAACTGGAAGAAAATACATGGTACACACAGGATTCTCAAAATATTGAATCTTTTTTGCAGCTTTTTTCTGCCGAAGACAGAGAAAATATCAAAATACTGCATATTAAAACTGTAAATATTGGCGATTTTAAAAATTGCATTGTAATTGCAAGCCAGCAAGAAAAAAACGAAGCATTAACAGACCATATATTAGACCAAATTGATGACAATTTTGATTATATTTCTGAACATCTGCTAAACATTTCAAAGTATTACAGCGACTCTAAACTTTCATTAGAAAAAAATACAGTATTTTACGAAGACGATATTTTGGAAAAATGCATAAACCGCAATTTAACCTGCTTGATGCTAAAGTTCAATTTATCCATCTTTTATGACGAACTTTGCATACACAACACAAAAACAGATTCGATGATATTACAGAATTGCTTTTTGAAAATTTTTAACGATTTTGTTTGTGAAAATTATTTTTACACCCAACAAGATTTTTCACATTTCAATTATTTGATTTTTTCAAATAAAAAATTTAATTTTTCAACATTCTTAAAAAAATTTTCTGCCGAAATTGAAAAATATTTTAACCAAAACGAGCTTGATAAAATTACATTTGAACTTAACGGATTTTCCAAAGATTGCGATGAAATAATGAATTTTATAAATATTACAAGAAGGCAATTTTGAACGAAATATTTTTTAATGCCAAAAATGGTGATTTTTCTTGTAAATTGAACGAATATTTTTTGCATTCAAACTATAACCCGCAAAAAGAAGCTGAACGTTTTGTTTCAACCATTGAAAGCGATTTTGAGCCCAAATATATTTTTTTAACAGGTGCCTGCTTAGACCACACCGTAAAATTTTTCAATACAAAGTTTCCAAATGCAAAAATTTGCGCAATTCAATACAGCAAATCTTTTGAAAAATATTCTTCAAATTGGGCAAAATGCTTTTATATTGATTTTGCAAAAAGCCTGAAAGACGAACTTTTTAATTTTGTTGAAGAAGAAGATTTGAATCTTTGCATGTTTTTATCGTGGAAACCTTCTGAAAATGCTTACCCAAAAGAATATGAATACGCCTGGAACGAAATAAAAGATTTTGTAAAAATGTCGCGGGATGTTTTGGGAACGCGAATATTTTTTAACAAGCGCTGGGTAAAAAATTCTTTGCAATTTTGCCTGAAAACCCCAAATTTGCTTTCAATCGAAAATATTAGAACAAACTTGCCAATTGTTCTGGCAGCTTCCGGTCCGCGGTTAAAATATTTTTACAATATTTTAAAAGAAAACCGCCAAAAGTTTTTTCTGCTTGCAGTTTCTTCCGCTGCCCTGCCCTTGATACACGCAGGCATTTATCCCGATGCAGTTATTTCTACCGACGGCGGTTTTTGGGCAAAAGAACATTTGCAGATTATTGAAAAAATTTCCAGCCGGAAAAATATTCCGGTTTTTGCCACGGCGGAAGGCGCTTTTTATTCTCAACTTTTGGAAAATTCTTCAATTATACCGCTGGCTTACGGCGACGCGCCGGAAAAAATACTTTACGAAATTTGCAAAATAAAAACTGCGCCGGCATTGAGGAACGGAACCGTTAGCGGTACGGCGGCAACTTTGGCGCTCAATTTGTCAAGTTCAAATATTTTCTGCATCGGGCTCGATTTATCCAGTTCAAAAGGTTTTCAGCACAGCCAGCCAAACCAGCAGGAAATTAGAAACGACGTAAACGATTTTAGGCTTTCGCCGCTGGAAAACCGCTGTGCCGCTTCAACTTTTCATTCTGCAAGTTTGGAATTATACAAAAACTGGTTTATCGCGCAAAGTGAAAAATTGAAAAATAGAGTTTTTAGAGTTTTTCCGACAAAAATGCCTTATAATTTCAATCTTGGTTCAATTTGCAATTTGAACGAAAACGAATTTGAACAGGCATTGAACAAAAATTTTTCAAATTTAGGTGAACCTAAAACCATTCAATTTGAAAAACAAAAACTGCCAAGCCAGACAGAACGCAAAAACTTGCTGATAAATTATTTTAACAAATTAATAGAAGAAACTTCGCAAATTTTCAACAACAAAGAAACTTTGGACAAAGTACCCGAAAATATTGAAATCTGGTATAAAAGTTTTGTCTTGACAGAATTTGCAAACGCGAAGCATAACAAAAACCCGATGACGCAGGAAATGTACAGCAAAATAATTGAAAATATAGAAGATTTAATTTTAATTGCAGAAAAATATGAGCCAGAATAACGTTTTTTTTGAAAAAAATATGACAGCTTTAAAATTGGTTGACCCGAATTTATTCAATTCGATTAACAGTGAAACCAATTTAAGTTGTTACGATAGAAGCATTTGTGCTAAAACCGGTGAATTAGTTCCTGCTTTTAGCGACGGCAAGGCAATGTATTCGGTTTACAACCCGCAGCGCGAAGCCGAAAACTTTTTTCCGCCGCACCAGCCAAACGAAATTATGCGCTTTGTGACAGTTTTAGGGCTGGGCAACGGCAAAGCGATTGAGCTGGAATTGCAGAAAAAACAAAGCCGCATTTTGGCAATTGAAACTAACGCCGCCAGCATAAAACAGCTTTTTTTTGATTTTGATTTTAGTATCTTATTGCAAAACGAAAATTTTTGCCTTTGCACCGCGCAGACCGTATGTGAAAAATTGTGTTCTTTCTATTTGCCGCAATTACACGGAAACTTTTTGCAATTGCAAAACCGCGTCTGGGTACAGCACAACCAGCAGGTTACTGAAAAAATAAATGCAGATATTAAGTCGGCACTAAAAAAAATCAGCGCCGACTATTCGGTGCAGGCACATTTTGGAAAAATATGGCAACGCAATATTTTTGAAAATTTGCAAATTTTGTCTGAAATAAAAAATTATGCCGCCTTTGATTTGAAAAACAAAAAATATGCAAGCATAATTGCCGCCGGTCCAAGTTTAGATAAAAGTATAAAAAATCTTTGCAAAAATCGCGGCGAAAACTTTATTATCGCAACAGATACAGCTTCTTTAATTCTTTTGCGGCATAAAATTACGCCGGATGTTGTGCTGACAATCGACGGGCAAAATATTTCTTACAGACATTTTGTTGAAAAATGCCAGGAAAATTCTACAGTTTTTATAAATGACCTTTGTGCTCTGCCCGCTGTCGCAAAAAAATGCGTTCAAGATAAAAACCAGGTTGTTTTTACACAAAATTCACACCCGTTTTTGCAAATTGTAAACGAATATTTTGAACAGAAAAAACTTCCGCTTCTCAATTTTGTACAAACCAATTCCGGTACTGTAACAAATGCAGCAGTGGATTTTGCCCTGCAATGCGGTTTTGAAAAAATTATTCTGTATGGTGCAGATTTTGCATACAGCATGGGAAAACCTTACGCGAAAGCCTCTTATCTGGACGACACTTTTTACAATAATTCAACACGGCTGAACAACGGCGAAACCGCATTTACAGCCTTAATGTTCAGAACCGAACTGATAGAAAAAGCCCAAAACGTTTTTACAAGCGAAGTTTTGCAATCTTACGAAGATTCTTTGAAAAATTATCTGGAAAACTTAGACTTTTCTGTAAAAGTTTATAAAGCCAAAGAAGAGAAAATAGAGAATTTTTTTGATAATTCTGCTAAATTTTTACAAACCAGAAGGCAAATTAATTGCAAAAAAACATTTGAAACTGTTCAGCTGGACTTTAATTTTGCCGATTTTAAAGTATGGTTTTCTGCCCGGTTAAAAAATGCTGATATTTTGCACGACGCCGCTTTGCAAAGGGCTTTTTTGCCTTTCGCGGCATGGTGCCAGCACAAAAACTTGTACAAAAGTGGACAGGATTCTTTTTTAGTGGTGCTTGAATTAGCAAAAAAGCAGCTGCTAAAATAACGGAGTTTTTTATGAGTAACAAATCAACCATTGTTCTTTCAATACTTGTAATTTTTATTTTTTCCCTGGGTATTTTTTATTTTGGCATTAATATCGCCGGCGACTTAAAGCAAAACGCCTACGTTGCAGAAAAAGTGTTTAAAAATCTTGTGGAACAGGTTGAAACAGAAAAAACTTCTTCGGTATTTTTGTCTGAAAAATATCTGAACAGCATTGTTGATTACGCCAAAAACGACCAGAATATTGCCGCCCTTACCTTGAAAGGTAAAGAAAACGGAAAAGATGTTACTTATTTGGTTTATCCGGTTAATTCGCGCTATTTTGCTGGTAATGGAATTAGCGGAACAATTGAAGTTAACAATAACGCAATGCGGAAATTTAACCATTCAATGCAGAATGGCGTTAAAAACGAATTTTATATTGACGCCGCAATTTATTTAATTACACCCAAAAAAGTATTTGACTACGCCCTTTTCAGCCTTTGCATTATTGCGTTTGGTACATTACTCGCATTGCTGTGCGTACTTGTCTGCAAAAAACCAGCGGCAAACGCAAAAAGTGAAAGCAAAGCAGAAACCGGCGACAATCATAAAGAAAATTTATCTGCCGCAACAAACGAAAATATTAAAGAAAATGCAGAAAAAAATGAAAATCAGGAAATAAAGGTTTCTAAAAAGGAAACTTCAAATAACACTAGCCAGCAAGTGCAGAACGATTTTGTACCGCAATATGCAAACCGCCGCATTGATCCGCTGGGTCTTTTTTCTCCGGCAACCGGTTTAAGCTGGGAATCGTATCTTGAAAACCGTCTTGATGCTGAACTGGTTCGCGCCGCTTCTTCCGAGCAGGAGCTGGCTTTAATTTATATAAGACCGGTTGATGTTTGCCACAATCATCCGTGCGCCAAAGAAATTGCGTCGGTTTTGATTGATTGCTTTGGTTTTAGAGATTTGCTTTTTGAATTTGGTGACGACGGATATATTTGTATTCTTCAAAACTGTTCAGTTACCAAATGCTTAAGTATTTGCGAACACCTTTACCAAAATCTTGCAAATATCGTTAAAAACTTCGGTTTTGATACGCCGCTTGTTATGGGTGTTTCTACCCGCAGCATGCGTTTAATTTCCGGTATTCGTCTTGTAAAAGAAGCTATGGAAGCCGTAAACAAGGCGCTTGAAGAACCTGAATTGCCGATTGTTGCATTTAAGGTGAATCCGGAACGTTACCGCCAGTTCTTAAATGAAGAAATAACACGAAGCGCCTTTTACGAAGGCGAACAGAACGAACAACAGTAATATTGAAAATATAAAAGACTAAAAAGCAAAAAAAAAGCGGACAATTTTGTAATTGCCCGCTTTTTTTTTCAAAACATATTAAGTAAAAACTAAATGTTAAAACAAAACTGTTTATAAAAATCCTGCCTGATAAAATCAATCAAATTCAGACATCCAGTCCGGCATATCAAAATCATCTGCTGGTTCCGGCTGCTTGTTTGTACTTGCAGCGCTGCCACTTTTACCAGAATCTTCAGAAACCTTCGATGAAGTTTCTGTATTCTTATCAAAAGCCTTATCCGCGGAAGTTTTTTCTTCGGTCTTATCCTTGCTTTCATTATCAGCAGCTTGCAGTTTTTTCTGCATTTCATTGGTAAAATTATCTTTGCCAAAGCGCTGCAAATAAACTTCGGTTTGAGCCTGCACTTTTTCTTTCAAATCGCTGGCATACAAAGTTTTTATATAATTACGCATCAACTTTGCATCTGCCGGATTATCAGCAGAAAGCTCTTCATACAGCCTGCAGCCTTCTTCAAGATTGCCGTTCATCAGCGTTGTATACGCCAAAGCTTCCTTTATGGAACGATTTGAAATATCTTTTTTCAGCAAAACATCAAAAACCGGCAGTGCATCGCCATATTTTCCGCTTAAAGCATAAGAACAAGCCAGTTTATAGCTAACTGCATCAGCATATTTTTTGCTTTTCAGCGCTTTTTTATAATATTCTGCTGCCTTGTCATACATTCCGCGTTCAAAAAAAGCATCGGCAACCGCCGCATTTTCGGCGCATTCATTTTCCAAACGAACATTTTGCTCGTTTGGAACGCTTGAACACGAAATCAATGCAAAAACAGCGAAACAAAAAACAAAATATTTTGCAAATTTCATCAGTCTAAAACCGTCTGTTCAATTTTGCGCAGCTGCGAACGATACAAGCCGGCAATATTTGAACCATAATCTGCAATAAGCTGAATAATATTGCGCGGTGTTTCGGCACTGTCGCAGCCGTTCAAACGGTCGCCGGCATCGCCCAAGCCTGGCAAAATATATGCAGAATTATTCAAAACCGGATCCATCCACAAAGTGTAAACAGTACAGTTATCCAAAGCGCGGACAACGCGCAAAGCGCCTTTTAACGCCGCAATAACATTAAAAAAGCTGATTGATTTTGGTTTTACGCCGTTATCAAGCAAATATTTTACAACTGTTACCAAAGAACCGCCGGTTGCATTCATCGGGTCGGCAAAAATCAAATCTTTACCGTTCAGTTCTTCAAGATTGAAGAAAGAATTATCCAGATCAAGTACATATTCCATGTCAGATTCATGTTTAGAATCGTCGCGCTTAATTTTGAACAGCGCAAATGGCGTTACATATCCGTGAGAAGAATATTCTTCAATTTCCTTTGACATAATCATTGAAGGCAAAAGAGCGCCGCGAAGCATAACGCACATCACGGTATTTTCAATTTTGCTGTCAATATCCGGAATTTTGTGAACAGAATACTGCTGAACAGGAATTGTAACCGGAGTTTTTACAACCAGATAGTTTTTGTTTTCGGAATGAGCACCGCCATAAGCAAGACGGAAAAGCATTTCGTAGGCGCGCTGGGAATAATAGATGAATTCCTGATGCGAGGTTTTACTGTCACGCAATTTGGCAATTACGCGCGAAGCTTCTGCATGCGATTCTTCTTCTGTTTCAAATGAAAAAACTTTCAAGCCGGGAACTTCTTTGCAGATTTCCTGCATAAGCTGCCCCATTTCGTTGTAAACTTCAATTACCTTTTTTTCTTCATTTGCAAGTTCGCTGCTAAAACCACCATTTGCCAAAACTTTAAACGAAGCCTGAGCCTTTTCGTAAAGTTTGTCCATTCTATTCAAAAAATCCTGATCTTTCTCGGTCAAATAACCGTCAAGTGATTCAGCTTTTAAGATAATTTTATTGCTCATTTTTCACACCTACCTTACTAATAAAGCTTCCAAGGTCAATAACCCAATCGCTAATTAAAATTTCGCAATCGCTGCCTGCACTGACATTTGGCACAATACCAGCCGCAGCAGGCTGAGCCTGCTGAATAAAGCGGTTAAGGACAGCAACATTCGGACGGACAAAACGCTTGTCAGTAGTTTCTAAAGTTGCGTTAATTTTGTACAGCAAAGAATTTGTGTCTGTATTGGCAGAATTTTCTATTTTTTCCATTGTACCAAAGGCATATTGAAGCGGCAGACGTGCGCTGCCGCCCAAAAGCATTGTTACAAGCGGTTCGGCTTTGGCAATATACCAGTCAATTTTGGTGCTTTCATCTGAACTAAACATCAAATCGACAATTTCTTCTTTCCATTCCGGCTTGTAAACTTCGCCTTTCTGGGTCTGTTCCTGCGCCAGAAGCATTCCGGAAAGATAGTCGGTGTCTGCAAAGCAATAGCCAGTCTGCGGAATGTCAATAAAAAACTTGCCGTCACGATTGTAAAAATATTCGTAAATGCGGTCTTTCTGTTCTTCCTTTACCTGCCTGAAACCATTGCCGTTTGTAAAAAGCATGCTGCGGTAACTTGTAGGAAAAGAACCTGTAGCACAAAACTGAAAAACAGGTGCAATTTCAGCATCAAAAAGAAAATCCAGATTGGCATCAAGATAGAAAAACTTTGTTTTTTCTACCAGCTGTTTAACGGAAAACTTAGACATGCCGGGCGCAACTTTCTGCACCACGGCTGTAAAAAGTTCTTCGTTGCCAGTTACCGGAAAAGTTAAGTACAAATCTTTGTCAAAATCAAAATATTCATACGGGTGCGCAATCCGCGGTTCAGCCGGCTTTGTTTCAATCTGACTGCCGGCTGTTTTTACGCTGCCGGAACTTGTACACGATGCAAAAAAAACAGCAAAAACTGCCGCCATGAAAACACAGCGGCAAACACACAGCTTAGGCGCGTTCAATTTTTGCCTTCCAGTTTTCGTTACCGGCTTCAATTGTAATGCCGTCAAGGGTTTCAACCCATTCAGCACTAACTGCTAAAGTTTCATTTGAAATGAAATCTTCAAACATTTCAAATGCTTTTTTAAGATTTGCAGAACCAGAAGCAGTAATTTTAATTCTGTCAGTAACTTCAAGACCAGTTTCCTTACGCAAATTCTGAACGCCACGGATAAAGTCGCGTACAAAACCTTCAAGCATAAGTTCTTCTGTAATTTCAGTATCAAGGGCAACTGTCAAAGTTCCGTCGTTAAGAACCTTAAGGTTTGCCTTTTCAATGCGTTCAACGATGATTTTGTCAGCATTAAGTTCAACGTTTTTGCCTTCAACGTCCAGCGAAATTGTAGAACCGTCAATAATTGACTGAATTACGTCAGCTTCCAGAGTCATGATTTTTGCAGAAGCAGCCTTCATCAACGGACCGAGTTCCTTGCCCAAAGTGCGGAAGTTGGCTTTTGCCTTGTATTCAACCAGTTCGTCTTCTTTTTCGTGGAAAACAAGCTTTTTAACGTTCAATTCTTCGCGGATTGAATCTTCCATTTCCAGAAGAACCTTCTTTTCTTCCGGGTTGCGTGTAACAAGTTCAACACTCTTCAGCGGCTGGCGAATCTTCAAATTGAACTGATAGCGCAGGCTTCTTCCCATTGAAACGGCTTTCTGAACGGTGTCCATTTTGAATTCAATGGCTTCGTTGCGGAAAGATTCGTTGTAAACCGGATAATCGCACAAGTGAACCGAAATCGGGTCTTTTTCGCTGCGCAGGTTAAGCCACATACTTTCTGTAATGAAAGGAACAACCGGAGCTGCAACCATGGCAAAAATCTTCAAAGCTGCGTACAAAGTTTCGTAGGCTTCGTTTTTGTCGCCATCGTTTTCACTTTTCCAGAAGCGGCGGCGGCTGCGGCGAATGTACCAGTTGTTAAGCTGGTCAACAAACGAAACAATCGGGTCGATTGCTTTTGAAAGGTCGTATTCGTCCAAAGCTTCGCTAACTTCTTTTACCATTTTCTGCGTAACAGACAAAATCCAGCTGTCCAGAGGATTGTCCGGCGCAGCGCAGGCTTTGCCGTCTGTTACAAAATATTTGCCGGTACAGGTAACTTTATCAATATTCGCATAGGTTACAAAGAAACTGTAACTGTTCCAAAGCGGAATAAGAATGCTTTTAAGAACATCGCGAACACCGTCGTCGCTGTAACGGATTTCGTCTGCCTTTACGACCGGCGAGTGCATCAGGAAAAGGCGGATTGCGTCTGCACCGAATTTGTTGATTGCTTCAACCGGGTCTGTATAGTTTCGCAGAGATTTACTCATCTTGCGGCCGTCAGAAGCAAGAACGATACCGTTTACGATACAGTTCTGGAAAGCCGGTTTATCAAAAATGAGGGCTGCAAGAACTGTAAGCGTGTAGAACCAGCCGCGTGTCTGGTCAAGACCTTCACTGATGAAGTTTGCAGGGAAATGGCTTTCAAAAAATTCTTTGTTTTCAAATGGATAATGCTGCTGACCGTAAGGCATTGAACCTGATTCAAACCAGCAGTCAAAAACTTCTGGAATACGGCGCATTGTACCTTTGCCGCATTTTTCACATTTGAAAGTAATTTTATCAACAAACTGCTTGTGCAAGTCATCAGGATAAGTTCCGCTTAAATCTTTCAGTTCCTGACGGCTGCCAACACAAACACGGTGATTACATTTAGGGTCGTCACACTTCCAGATAGGAATCGGGTTACCCCAGTAACGGTTGCGGCTAACAGCCCAGTCGCGGCTGCCGGCAAGCCATTTACCAAAGCGGCCTTCTTTAATGTGTGCAGGCTGCCATTTAATGCTGCTGTTGGCGCGCAGAAGTTCATCGTGGTGGTCTGCAACCTTTACAAACCATGAACCGATACCGCGGTAAATAAGCGGCGAATCACAGCGCCAGCAGTGCGGATAAGAGTGCATTACAGTTTCGCGTTTTACAAGCTTACCCTCTTTCTTAAGGCGATCCATAATGTCTTTGTCGCAGTCTTTTACAAAGCGGCCAACGTAATCAGGCACTTCGTCAGTAAACTTACATTCTGCGTCAATCGGCTGAACGTTTGGTACACCGCTGCCGCGGAAAACCTTGTTATCTTCTTCACCAAAAGCAGGCGCAATATGAACAATACCGGTACCGTCTTCGGTAGAAACGTAATCCGCATTCAGCATACGGAAAGCACCGGCTGTGCATGGCTGACCAGATTTTTCAGCACAAACTTTAGGATCTGCAAGATTTGCAAAATAGTCAAAAAGCGGTTCGTAAGTTGCACCAATAAATTCTGCACCCTTATGAGTCCAGATAATTTCGTAATCGTCTTCTTTTTTAAAGTAGGCGCTGATACGTGCCTTGGCAAAAATATAGAAAGTTCCGTCAGATTTATCGCGAAGTTTTACATATTCAACTTCAGGTCCCATACAAAGCCCAAGGTTAGAAGGCAGTGTCCACGGTGTAGTTGTCCATGCGATGAAATAAGTATTTTCCAAATCGCTGTCGCCAATTGCAGCAGGCAAAGAAGTTACCTTAAAGCGGATTGTAACAGCCGGATCCTGCTTGTCTTTATAGCCCTGTGCAAGTTCGTGCGAAGACAAAACGGTAGAACAGCGCGGACAATATGGAAGAATGTACTGACCTTCGTAAATCAAACCTTTGTCCCATAAAGTTTTTGCTACCCACCAGATACTTTCCATAAACTCAGGATTCATGGTTTTATAGTCGTTGTCAAAATCTACCCAGCGGCCCATGCGCGTAATGGTTTTGCGCCATTCAGCTGTATAGCGCAAAACCGAAGCCTTACAGGCATCGTTGAATTTTTCAATTCCGTACTGTTCAATTTCGTGCTTAGAGTTTAAGCCGAGTTCTTTTTCAATAAGATTTTCTACAGGCAGACCGTGGCAGTCCCAGCCGAAACGGCGGTCAACGCGCTTGCCTTTCATTGTCTGATAGCGCGGAATAATATCTTTGATTGTTGATGGAATAAAGTGACCGAAGTGTGGCAGACCTGTTGCAAATGGAGGGCCGTCATAAAATACGTATTCTTCGGCACCTTCACGCTGTGAAACCGATTTTTTGAAAACCTCATTATCTTCCCAAAACTTTAAAACTTTTTCTTCTTGTTCAGGAAAACTTACCTTTGGATCAACTGATTCGTACAAAATATCCTCCAAAACTGCCAAAACGCAGGTTAATTTACTTGTTTTTTGCAAAGAAACTAAAGAAAACCTCTTTGCATAAATAATATAAATTATGCCATAACTTTGCAAAATATTCTATAGCCTATTTTTCAGCCTGCCCTGCACCGCTTTGCCCGCCCGGCACATACAGCGCCTGCAAAAATATTTCAGTTTTAGCAATAAACCGAATATTGAGTTTGAAAGTTTTGTCATTCCAAACTTGCTTCGGAATCTTTTTCTGAGAACAAATCAGATGCTGAAACAAGTTCAGCATGACGAATACTGCGCGCAGCCGCCGAATACTAAAAATTCAGCATAAAAATAGCCGAAATTGAACCTAATAAAAATACCGCATTTTTGCATTTTGCAAACCGTTCCTTGCACATACGCCGGCTACAGTCATCGAAAAAATAAAGCAGTACAGGTCTATTCCATTTTTAGAAAAATTTGTGTACAATTTGCAGAATGACACAGACCAAAATCCCTGCGACACCGACAATCCGCCGGCTGCCGTCTTATCTGCATATAATTAAACAAGCCCAAAGCGAAGGAACCGAATACATTTCCGGCACAGTTATTGCAAACGAACTGAACCTTGAACCGATACAAGTGCGCAAAGACCTTGCACTTACAGGAATTACCGGAAAACCAAAACGCGGCTATCCTGTTGGTGAATTAATTTGTGCAATAGAACATTTTTTGGGCTGGGACACACCTAAAAAAGCCGTTTTAATCGGTGCAGGAAACCTTGCCACCGCCCTTTCTGGCTATCAGGAATTTAAATATCACGGCTTAAATTTTGTTGCCGCCTTCGATACTTCGGCAGACCGCATCGGCAAAACAATTCACGATGTACCGATTTTTGCACTGGACGAACTTGCAGCAAAAGTAAAAGAACTGGAAGTAACAATTGCAGTTTTAACCGTACCGTCAAGCCAGGCACAGCAAACCGCCGAAACCGTGGTACAAGCCGGAATAAACGCAATCTGGAATTTTACAAATACCAAACTGAAAGTACCAGACCACGTTGCCGTTCAGCGCGAAGACCTGACATCAGGCTTTGCAATGCTTAGCGTAATGATAAGCGGCAGCATCCAAACCAACGACTAAAAAGCGCACTATTATGGAAGAAATCAACACAAATTCAAATTTTTTTACCAATTTTGACCTTTCTAAAACAGCAAATATTGAAGAAACCGTAAACGAACTTTTTGCCGCAGACCCGGTTTTGCAGCGACAAAGCACAGAATTTTCCAACCGCCTTATAAAGCGCTACAAGCACCTAAAAAAATGGGCAAAACGCACCGGCGTAAACTGCTACCGCCTTTACGACAAAGACATTCCGGAAATTCCCCTTGCCGTAGATTTGTATCAGGGCACGCCAATGCAGAACGAAACCGTAACCGGCGCAAAAGTACCGGCGCAAAACGCTGAAGAACCGGAAAAATACCTGCACATTGCACTTTACCAGCGCCCGTATCAAAAAGACCAGAACGAAGAAGAAAACTGGCTAAAAGCAATGACTTTTGCTGCCAAAACTTCTTTAGAAATTCCATTTGAAAACATTTTTGTAAAATACCGCAAAAAACAGCGCGGCGAAAACGCCCAGTATGAAAAATTTTCAACACAGAAACACTTGATTTGCGTAAAAGAAAACGATTTGCATTTTAAGGTAAATTTGTCTGACTATCTGGATACGGGGCTGTTTTTTGACCACCGCCCGCTGCGCGAACAGATAAAATACGAATGTGCCGGAAAAGACGTTCTGAATCTGTTCTGCTACACCGGCAGTTTTTCGTGTTACGCCGCATTGGGCAAGGCAAAATCGGTAGATTCCGTTGATTTATCAAAAACATACCTTGACTGGAATAAACAGAACTTTGCACTGAACGGTTTTGACACAACCCAGAAGGTACAGAACGCCGGAAAAACCGTAGAAAAATATCGTTTTATACAGGAAGACGCGGTAAACTTTGTGCAAAGTGCCGCCAAAGCCGACGAACACAAAGCACTGCGCTGCCGCTGGGACTTGATTATTTTAGATCCGCCAACTTTTTCCAATTCAAAGCGCCTGAAAGACGTTTTTGACATTAACCGCGACTGGCACGAACTTGTAAACAGCTGCTTAAAATGCCTGAATCCCGGCGGCAAACTGTATTTTTCAACCAATTCAACAAAACTGAAATTTGAAGAAAGCCTTGTATCCGGCACTGTAAGCGACATTACCGACCAGACCGTGCCGGAAGATTTCAGGAACCGCAAGATTCACCGCTGCTGGCTTATCCAGCCCGAATAATTGCAAAACCGCACGCCGGTAAAACAAAAAGAACCTTGAAAATCTCTTTCAAGGTTCTTTTTGTTTGTGCCAGTATTTTTTATCTTTCGCCGTTCCATTCTGCGTAGAATTCTTCCAAAAACTGGCGCATAAAGGCATCGCGGCGGGCGGCAATCTGCCTTGCCTTCTGGGTATTAAGCCGGTCTTTTAACAGCAAAAGTTTTTCATAAAAATGATTAATTGCTGTAGGCGTCTGGTCGTTTTCGGGGTCGTACATAATGCGCCCAAAACTGCCGCTAAAGGCAAAACAGCGCCCAATCCCCATCGCCCCAATCGCGTCCAGGCGGTCTGCATCCTGCACAATCTTGCCTTCAATTGTTGCAGGCACTTTGCTGCCGTTTTTGCTGAAAGAAACCGAATCAATTGCGGCGATAACCTGCTGCGTAATCTGGTCGTTTATACCCAAATCTTTTAAAATTGCCCTTGCGTTGGCATAGTTTTCGGTTTTGAACAACTTATAATCATCAACATCGTGCAGCAATGCCGCCAGCGCAACCACGTTTTTATCGCAGTTTTCGCTTTGGGCAATTGCAAGGGCTGTTTTGTAAACCCGCATCGTATGAAAATAATCGTGACCGCTATAGTCGCCTGCAAAAATTTCTTTCAGGCGCGGCAGAATTTCTTTTTCTTCAAACATTTTCAGCCTTCAATTTGAATTTTTTGCCAGCTTGAATGGCGTAAATTTTACAGACGCGTAAAAAGTACGGTTTTCTGTTTCTGGCTTATTTTTTCAACCTGCCAGCTGAACTGCAAAAGTTCCTTTTTGTACGTCAAAAAACTGTGGTCTATAGGAAAACCGGCAATTTCTTCTATCTGGCTGAATGTCAGCAGCAAGGTAGTATCGGTGCAGTTTTGCACGTACTGCCAAAGTTTCTGGTATTTACTCATGTGCGCTCCGTTTGTGCCGTGCAGATATCTTTATTATCAGGTATCTTTATTATATAGAAATAATCATTCACAAACCAGCCACGGAACAGCCGAAAATTTTTGCCGCCTTTTTCTGCAATGGTCGTATTTTCGGCATTTACTTTAATATTCCGCCGTGGTAGTAGCATTCGTATATTTTTACGTCGCCGCAATATATTTCTTCGCTGCCCAAAAACCATTCTACGCTGCCGGTGGTGCTGCTTTTATAGGTATATTCGCCGCTCTGATAGTATTCCGGGCCGCGGTACGGATGGGCAAAGTCGGCTTTCCGCAGGGCTTCCTTTAGAAAATTGCCGCTAAAACGCTGGTCTAAAACTCTGCCCAAATAATTCATGGCATAAACGGCTTTGCCGTTCTTAAAAATGGCTTCTTCGCCTGCAAACTGTTCGCCGCCAACATAGGTATCGTGATAAGTGTACTCTCCACGGCTGTAGCTAAAATCGTGGCTGTTCAGGCGTGTCGGCGCAACTTCGTTTGCAAAGGCGGCGTAAGTGTTTACGTTAGCTTCAAGCCTGAATTTGACAAGTTCATCCGTTGCAGTTTCGCCGCCGCCGGAAAGATTTACGCTGCATTCATTCTGCTTTACAAGATAATCAACGGTTACGTTCAGCACATTGCTGATAGAAATCAGGTTTCCTATATCCGGAAAACCGAAACCGTTCTCCCATTTTGCTACTGCCTGGCGCGAAACATTCAGTTTTTCTGCCAGAACTTCCTGCGAAAAGCCCTTCGCTTTGCGTAACATAATCAATTTTTCTGCAAAATTCATATTTTTCAACCTTTTTTTGCCACGTGCGCAATTTTTATCTGCAAATTTGCATTTTATAATTGAACTTTAATGCACGCGCCATTTTTCTGCTACAAACCGGCGGTTGCAATTTTGCTATTTTTTGTTGCCCGGCATGTGCTTCTCTTCTGTCGCTACCTTTCGCCGGGGGCGTTGGTTATTCCGCCATTTTTTCCAATTTTGTGCAGATTCGGTTGCCGGCTTCAATGTGCATAATCCAGTGGCGGCTAAAAGGCATTAAAACCAGCCCTTTTACGCTTTTTCCGCACCAGTAATCAGTCAGCCAGCTTGCTTCCGGCGCGGTGCTAACCACGCTAAGACTTTGCAGGCGCTCTTTGTCTGCCGGGGTAAAAGTCTGCCTAAGGTTTTCAAACTGAAGCTTGCGCAAAAAATCGTCGGTTTGCAGTTTTACTTCTTCAAAATAGCTGAATAATTCTTCAATATTCAGCTGGCGCGAAAATTCTGCAATCTGCGTTTTTACAAGTTCGTTGCCGGTGGTAACAAACGGCGCATTTATTCTGCCCTGATAATTTTTGTCAAAAAAAATCTGGGGCTGGTTTTGCACAAGGCTTTGCAAAACTATGTCTTCTATGCGCGCCACGTGCCAAATTGAATACGCCAGCGTTTTGCTGTGATAGCCTTTTGCATTTACAAAAGGCTGTGCCGAAAACTGGGACGGCGCAAATGTTTTTTGCCAGCTTTTGGCGCAGCAAAACAATTCGCTCCGCAGTGCAAGCAGGCTTTGAATTGCGGTATCCAGCGTAGCTTTTTTTAAGTTTGCCTGAACTGTTTTAAATTGCAGAGACCATTCTTCGTTCATGGTTATATTTTAAGCCCAAATAAATTTTTTTACCTGCTTTTTTTTGCACAAAACTAACAGAACCGAAAAGCAACAGTATTTCCGCATTTTGCGGAAGCACGACTTTTTTAAAAAACAGCTTTCCGCATTTTGCGGAAGTCCAACTTTTTAAAAAACAGCTTTCCGCATTTTGCGGAAGCCCAACTTTTTAAAAAAACAGCTTTCCGCATTTTGCGGAAGTCCAACTTTTTAAAAAAACGACTTTCCGCATTTTGCGGAAACACGACTTTTTAAAAACCAGCTTTCCGCATTTTGCGGAATCCCAACTTTTTAAAAAACGCCTTTCCGCATTTTGCGGAAACACAACTTTTTAAAAAAACAGCTTTCCGCATTTTGCGGAATCCCAACTTTTAAAAAAACGCCTTTCCGCATTTTGCGGAAGCCCAACTTTTTAAAAAAACAGCTTTTCTACATTTGTAGAAAGCTCATTTTCTTAAAATCCGGCGTTTCTACATTTGTAGAAAGCCCATTTTTTAAAAAAACAGCTTTTCTACATTTGTAGAAAGCTCATTTTCTTAAAATCCGGCGTTTCTACGTCTGTAGAAAGCCCAACCTTTAAAAATCAGCTTTTTGTCATGCTGAACTCGTTAGCCTTCGGCGGCTACGCACAGCATCCGATTTGTTACCGAAGTAAGATTCCGAAACAAGTTCGGAATGACACATTTTCTACATTTTTAGAAAGCCCAACCTTTATAATAATACTCCCAGTTTTGCCACCGGCAAAACTGGGGGCTTTTGCTTATACCAAGATACAGTTAGAGAAAAAGCAAACTGCAAAAGCCTCGGCTTTTCTAATGTGGCGGAGCGTGTTATTTTTCAATTATACAATTAGCCCAAACTTCGAGTTTTAAATATTTGCCTGAAATTTGTAAATTTTTCAAACTCGACATTCGAGCTAATTACAAAGTTTTCAGGGTTTCTGTGCGGTCTGCTATGCTTTTTTCAAACTGTTCGTCGCTAAAGGAAGGATCGCGGGTGCTGCGCCAGATTGCGCACGGCGCGTTTTTGCATTCGCCGCAGTGATTTTTGCCCTTCGCATTTTTGCAGCAGTCATATATCGGGCACGCCCTGCCTTCCGGTGCATGAAAAACCTTGCCGTGATGTGCGTTGCAGCCTTTGCACATATTGCCAAAACAGCCGCATTCGCTGCATTTTGTACCGCACACGCTTATGTTTTTTTGCCACGTTTCAAACCAGCCCTGAACCAGTTCTTTAGGGTGCATTATCAGCCCTGCCGTTTCTTCGGCATTTTTACCGGCTTCAAACTGACGGCACGCCACGCTGAACATGCTTTCGCTGACTTCAATAATATGCCCGTCCGGGTCGAAAATGCGGATGCCGCGCTGAAGCCATTCAAAAGTTTTTGCTTCGTGCAGTTTTTTTACTTCGCTGTGCCCGTTCAAAAGATTCAGAAAATCATCAAAATCTTCTGTTTCAAAATAAATTTCCATGTTGTGCGGGCTAAAAATCATTTTTTCAGCAGGAATTTCCAAAAGTTTTTCAAATTGAGCCTGCAAAACTAAACCGCAGCTTAAAGTTTTGTTTGCGCCCAAATCAAGCACCACATCCTGATTAAAAAACTCTTTATAAAATGCCAGAGATTTTTCCATGTCCTTTACGGCAAGCAGCGTGCAAGTGTATTTCATGATAATTCCTTTGTGCCGGACTGCACCGGCGCGTGTAAATTGAATTGCAGACAGTTTACGACGTTTTTTGCAGTTCATATTGTATAAAAGCGACATTTTTCAAGTTGCAGGTGCTTTTAATTGAAAACGGCAACAGCGCCTTGCAGGGCAAAACTTCGGTATATGTGCAGTCGTTTTTATATGGCGTGGCTGTAAGCGTAAAAAGTTCCGGCGCGTGCATACTATTACCTTACAAGCTTTTGGGTTGTGCCTGCGGTGCGGATTGTTATTTTGTCTTTTACGTCGCCTGCAGCGGTTTTAAAATACCACGCCGATTTTCTGTAATTTTTCAAACTGAAGCTCCAGAAAACGACGTTTTTGTAGTTTTCAACCTGCTCAATTTCAGCATTAATTTCGCCAAGTTCAGCCGAAACTTCGCTAAACGAAAAACCGGGCAAAATGAATATCAGATTGTCATATATTTCTTTGCTGCCGCTGCCCCACCATGCCGGTGCGTGCTGCAAAATATCTTCAATTTCGCCTTGCAAAAGCACCATAACCGGTATTGAAATACTGAACTTTTCCGCTATCATTGTGGCAATTTCTGCGGCAAAAGTGCTTTTCTGCCGGTCAATGTTCATGCCGGTTTCTGTTCCGGTTATGGGGTCGCCGGTTTCTGCAATACCGGGGCTTTCAAAAATAACGTTGCCGGAATTCAGTACCGTTTTTACGTTTGCAAAGCCCAAAGTTTCAAAACCGGCTTTCAGTTCTTTCATATCGATTTTGTTTTTGCCGCTTATGTTGATTCCGCGCAAAAGTGCAACACATTTCATATTTCTTTCCAGTAAAAAGTATAGTGTCTGTCCTGTTCAAACCCCAGCTTTTTGTAAAAATCCATATCCGAAATTACAAAAGCCGATTTTGCACCCATTTTTTTTACCTGGTTTAAGGCATGGTATAAAGCCGCCTTTGCAGCGCCTTTACCACGATAAGCCAGAACGGTGCAAACTGGTTCTATGTAGGCATAGTCTGTTTTTTCATTGTACCACAAACAGCAGTAAGAAACTTTTTCGCCGCGTTCATTTTGTACCGCAATGCTTAACCTGGGGTTAAAATGCGGGCGGCGGCATAAATCTTCGCTAGTTTGTATGTTTTCTTCAAATTCAGTTTTGTCTGTGCCGTGATCAAAACCCTGCCACAGCAACCACGAAAACTCTTTTGTATCGCATCGTACATCAAATTCTGCAATTTGCAAATTTTCTGCCAAATTGCAGGCATATTCTTCTTTCAGCTGAAGCCTTAAAATATTTTCTGTCTGGTCTGCTTTTTTAAAGCCCAAACTTTCTGCAATTTTTATTTTTTCTGCGTCGCCGTCTGTAATTGCAATGCCAAGCCCGTTTTCGTCTTTCAGTTTGTCGTAAGCATAATTCAAAACTTCTTTATAAAGCGGCGCGTATTCCGGCAAAACGCCGCAAAAAGCTTCGCCAAAATACATATCGTAAATTGCCGCGCCTACAATTTTGCCTCCGTCCCACCAAAGTCCAAAATCGTTCATGCTCGCCTTGTCAAATTCCGGATGCTCGTACATCCATTCAAAGCGCGCCCAGTTCCAGTTTATGTATTCTTTGTTCCGGTTCAGTTCAATTAAAAAACTGCAAACTTCTTCATAGTTTTCTTCTTTATAGTTTCTAAATTCTGCCATAGTAATTTTCCTTTGCGCAAAAATACAGCGCATTTTTCCATTCTTCAATTTAAGCTGAAAAATTAAAAAGAACGGAAATTTATGAGAATATTGTGTTTAATCCAAATGTCTAGTTTGAAGGAATTGATAAAAAAGAATCGCTTTTATCAACTCAACTCATTCTGTCACCCCGAATAAAATTCTTGATGACAGGACTTTAAAACTCGGCATTCACGGTGTTTAATATAAAAAATCTCTGATTTTTCGGTTTTTCTACAGTTTGTTGCGGTCAAAATCCGGGTTCTGTTCGTAAAACTCGTCTGCAAGAATATCCATCAAATAGCGGTCGTAATATTTTCCGCCGCGGCAAACTGCCTGCCGCAGACAGCCCGCCATTTTGAAGCCTGCTTTCTGGTAGCATTTAACGGCGCGCGGATTGAAGCTGTAAACGTGCAGAAATACGCTGTGCAGGTTTAAACGCCTGAAACCAAAATCAAGAATAAGGCAAATTGCTTCGGTGCCGTAGCCTTTGCCCCAAAAGTTTTTGTCGCCTATAAAAATACCCAACTCGGCGGTATTGTTAATGCTGTCAAAGCGGTCAAGTCCAATGCTGCCAATAAGTTTTTCGCTTTCAAGGTCAATTATCGAATAATCGTGATTTTTTGAAATTTCTTCTATTACATTGCGCTCGTCGTCTTCCGTAACACAGCTTGCAGAAAGCACCAGATTCTGGGTAACTTCCAAATCGTTAAGCCACTGGGTATAAATCGCCGCGTCCTGCGGACACATTGGCGATATAAAGCATTTTTTTCCTACTAATTTTTTGGTGTACATGGTTTTTCCTCACTTTCATTTTGGTTTTATTTCAAATTGAATTATAAAACGGCTTTTGTTTTTGGTTTTGCAAAACTGAACTTTGTAAAGTTTCGCTAAGCGGCTTTTTTTATCCAAAACATTTGCAATACAAAATAAACTTTGCCGGAAAAAAGCGCAAAGGCTTGGCGCGCTATTTACGGCTTTTGCTTATATTGTAACCCAGTATTTGCGGTACGTAAAATGCCGCAAAACTGAAAAAGCCTGCGCCCGGTTTTGCAAAATTGCAAACAATTGCAGAATATCGCAAAGCCGCGGCGCAAATTACCAGGCGTTTACATGGTAGCAAATATATTCGTGGTCAAAACTGTAGCCCAAAGTTTGGGCTATATGCACCGAAGCTTGATTTGCCGCGTCCCAGCTTGGATAAAGTCCGCGGTTCAAACATTCCAAAACCATTTTTGCACCGGCAATCTTTGCCAGACCTTTGCCGCGCCAGATTTCTTCGGTATCAATTTCAATTTCTACCCCGCCCTTATAAAAACTGTAAGACGAAGCCCCCGAAACTATTTGACCTTCTTTTAAAATTACAAAGCCCAGCCCGTGTTTGTGGTACTGTTCGTAGTCTGCAAACTGAGAACACCAGTCGCGGCAAAGCGGATTTACAAGCGCCTGCCGGTATAAGGGCTGGTCTATCGCTTTCAGTTCAAAACCGGCAGGCAGACTTTGAACAATTTGCTGCAATTTTTCGCGGTTAAAAACATCGGGCTGCTTTTTTATGGCGTAACGGGTAACGCGCCGTGCATTCTGCCCGTAAACTTCTTCAATCAGTCTGTTCCAGTTTTCAGTTTGGGCGCACATTATTACGAAAGTTTGAAAGGCTTTTTCTTTCGGCTTAAAACTTACCAGATTTTTGTCCGGCACACCGGCAAAAAAACAGAAATCGCCTATCTGCGCCATGGCACTTTTGGGTTTTCCGTCACTTTCGGCATAAACGGCGCCCATACTGCCGTCCAGACACGACCAGATTAAAGTTTCCTGCCAGCCTGCAAAAAGTTCCGTTACCAGCCGGGTATTTTCAATTTTGCAAATCATATTTTCCTCCGCCAAAGTCTTTCGGTTTATATTTTTCTTTTAAATTGAAAAAATACACGTTTCGTATATAAAAATTGAAAATAATCAATACGGTGAAACGTGCAAAACCTTTAATCCAAATGTCTTACCATGCTCAAAGTGTAAGGTTCAAAATATTTCTGCCAGAAACCCTGCGCCGTGGGGTTCATCGTTTCGTAATCCACGCCCAAATAGCGGCAGTTTTTCTCAATTGAAAAATCTAGTGCAGCCTTTACAAGATTTTCCGCAAGTTTTTTGCCCCTAAACTCTTTCATTAAATACATACCCTGAATATTCAGAACCGGCGCGCCGCAACTTATAAAATTTTCACCGCCGGCTTCAACATCAATAAAACCTGCAATTTTATCGCCGCAAAACAGCCCAAAAGTTGTCAAATCCGGGTCTGTTTCTTTTTTAAGAATACGGGCTTCCAGCTGCTGAAGGTTTAACAGGCAAAAACACGGCGCCGACGCAAGATGTTCTGCCAAAGCCGTGCGAAGCCGCCGCAGCTGGATAAACTGTTCCATTGCAATTTTGCAAACTGCAAAATTTTCCGGCAGCTGAACGGTTAAATTTTCCGGAATATTATTGACATCCATCATACTGTCGGCGCAGCGGCAGCCAAAACCGTATTGGCTTAAAGCCGCCTGCAAAGCTTTCTGGTGGCTAAAAAAAGTTATACTGTGATATTTTGCGCCAGCATTTCGCCATTTTTCGCCTGCCGCCTGATACAAAAGCTTTAAAACCTTTGTATTTTCTTCGGTTTTAAAACCGTGGGCGTGCAGCGGCGACCAAACGCCAGATTCCTCCGGCGAGCCATAACAGTGCATGAAAGGCGGATAGCCACACAAAAATCCCAGCAATTCACCGTTTTCCACGGCGGCAAAACCGAGTTTTTCCCGGGCAAAAAAGCGAAGTTCGTCTTTTACATCGCAGGTTTGGGAAAAATCCGGCAAATTTTTATTAGTTTTCTGTTCATTTTTAAAGGCATTTTCTACAAGCGCCAGGCTTGTTCAACGTGATTTTCACTAAAATCGATAATTTCCAATTATATAGCTCCGTTTTCTACTAATTTTTTGTGGGCTTTCAGCTTTTTAAGCGCCCAATCGTAGTGGCTGGGCGCCGCGCTGATAAAATATGCGCCCAAATTCGTTGTTCCAGTCCACGCAAAATGACCCTTATTGAAAAGTTCCTCGTCGCTGAACTTTTCAATAAGGCTAACCGTCTTTTTGTGCGAATCTTCAAGCAATTTTTTTGCCTCTTCAAGGCTGGTTGCCTGATGCGACTGCCAAAACTTAACGTTCATTGCCGGATAAGTTTTCCAGTTATAATCTTCCGGCAAAAACGAAAATTTTATTCCCGGTGTTTTTTCGTTCCGCTCAATTGCCTTAAAAAGCAGATTATGCCATTCGTAAAGGTGAATCAGTACGTCGCGCAGATTTTTGTCCCGCGCCCAGTGGCTTTCACTTTTGTTCAAAGAAGAAAAGTCGAAAGGCGTTTCCAGTTCTTTCTGCGACATTCCGGCAATAAAATCCTGCAATTTTTTATAGTTTTCGGCGGCAGCTTTAAGCAAATCCGCCTTGTTTTGTGCTCTTGGCATATTTACCTCCTGAAAATAAAAAATGTGAACTTTATAAAGATAATCAGTTTGAATTATTTTGAAATCTAGTAGTATTATAACTAATTTAATTAGTTTTTGTCAAAATGAATTTTTTTATCCTCAATTGAAATTTAAAAAATCTCTTTGTCCGGTGAAGAAAATTAAGAAATTTGTTTTATATTGAGAAAAAAATATGCGGCGTAAATAAAAAAATGCGTATCGGCGGCGGATTATTTTTCCCAGTCTTCCAAACAGCCGTTAATATTCAGCGATTTCCGTTCGGTGCGTTTATTCTGGTGCTTTTCCGGCTTGTTTTTGCTTTGCTTCAAATCGCCGTTTGTAAAAATACTCATGGATTTTTCGCTTTTTTGCCGCCGCTGCCGCGATTCAAGGCTTAAAGGCTTCGCTTCGTCCGCTTTTTCAATAAGCAAATCGTTGGCGGCGGTTACGGTTAAATTAAAAAACACGCTTTCGTTTTCTGCAACAAAATCAATGGCTTTTTCCAAATCGTTTAATGCAATGCAGGCTTTCTTTTTCTGGTCAATTTTAGCAGTTTCGCGCAGCCGTTTTGCAAGAATCGCTTCGGTAAACTTTGCACGCTCTTTCAGCGAAAGCAGCGCTTTTGCAATTTGTTCCTGTATTGGAGAAATTTCTGTATTTTTCATATTTTACCCTTTTTCCCTTTCAACAGAAAAATTAACGCGGCTTTTTGCTTTTGGCGCAGGCAAATTCTTAAACATTTCTTCAAAAAGCCGGCATAAAAAATCGCTGTCGTCAACATTTTCCACCAGAATCATCGGTTTTGCGCCGTCATAAGGCAGTTCCAGCCTGGAGCTTGCACAAAAATTCCGGGCAGCTTCAATGTTTTTTACCAAAAGCCGGTCATCGTAAATGCCGCCAATAATTTTTTCCTTGTAATACAAAATGTATTCGCCCATCATTTGGCGGTAATTTATTGCCTGCAAAGGTTTTAGCTGGTCTAAAACAAAATCAAGATATTCTTTTGAACTTGCCATTTTTTTCACTACCCTAAATCAAATCTAACGCGCCCGCGTAAATTGAACGCTGACGCGCAAAAACCGCCATATTTCGTTATATAAGAATATTTTTCATAAGCTAGCACAAAAATCTGGTTTTGTCTTTTTCTCAAATTGAAAAATTATAGTATTTCGTAATTTTTATGCATTCTGGCAATTTCTTCCACAATTTGCTGCTTCAAAACAGCAGGTTCCATAACAGAAAGCAACGCGCCAAATTTCAAAAAATAATATTTCGTCCAGTCCTCATCCACAAAATCAAATTGAACTATGGAAAAATTTTCGCGCTGCTCCAAAATTTCCGCATTCGGTACGTCGTCCAAAAGATTTGAAAGTGCATAATTTTCAATTTGTGCCTTAACGCGAACCGTTTTCAGCGGTCTGTTAACCGGGCTTTCGTCGTTCTGGCGCAGCATTTCCGCGCTAAAAAACTGGGTAATGGGCTTTTGGCTGATTTTTGGCTTTTGTATGCGGCTAAGCTTAAAATAACGCGGGCTTTGCTTCTGGTTGCAAAAAGCCAGCAAATACCACGCCTGCCCCCTGAAAATAATTTTCCACGGCTGAACGCTTCGCGTCTGGCAATTTTGCATCGGCGCAAAATATTCAAAATCCAGCTGCCGGCACGAAAAAATCGCATCTTTAATCAAATCAAAAATCTCGCGCCTGTACGCAAGGTTTTCGTTCCACGGCGCAAAATCAATTTTTACCCAGTCGCTTGCATTTATCGCCAAAGCCTTTACTTTTTCCGCGGCACTTTTATAACTTTCGGTTTCGCCCTCAATCAGGCTGCTCATTGCGCCCAAACTTGCGCTGATTGCAAGTTTTTCCTGGTCGGTAAGCAGCGCAGAATCGATTTTGTAGCCTTCTACCAAACCTATGCCGCCGTTTTTGCCCTGCGTGCAGACAATCGGAATACCGGCAAGCGCAAGGCTGTCACACCAGCGGTAAATTGTGCGCTGGGTTACGCCAAAATGTTCCGCAAGACAGGCGGAGGTTACTTTTTTGCGCTGCAAAAGAATGTAAAAAAGTTCAAAAATTTTGTCCTGTGCCGTCATACACTATTTTTCGTCTTTGATTGGGTGACGAATGATTGTTTTTTGCTTTTCTGCCGGAGTTTTACGGGCATCGCTTAGATAAATTTCGTGATGCCGCCGGTTCTGGTTTATGTCGTTTGCGTAGCCGGAACTGGCAATAAAATCTTCCAGTATTTTTACCGTTTCTGGTTCGCTGTTAAAAGAACCAACGTGAAGAATCTGGGCGCACAAACCTTCTTCAACCGTGAAAAATTCCACTTTTTCAAAATTATTCCGGTCTTTGTTTTTCGCCGCTGCATAATTTTTTGCCCATTCAACGTCGTTTTCTGCAACAAAATCCGGCAACCGTATCATGCTAATCCACTTAAAGCTCTGTTTGTTTGAATAATCACAGCCGCTAATATTTTCCTGCCACCACAAACCTTCCAAAGGCGGAACTACGTAGTCAAAAAAGCCCTCAATCTGGTAACCGTGTCTGGGCGCGGTTTTTAGCGCATAGGCAACCGGGTACAAAGCCGCAATTGCCTTTTGATATTCGCCGCCGGGCAGGTTTGGGTCGCCGCAACCGCGCACCGCAAGATAACTGGTTTTGGGCACGTTTACAATAAGCGGCGGCTTTTTTGTGCAGTACAAATCTTTCAGTTCCTTTTTATAATCAAAAGCCATAATTTTTCCTTTTAGTTGAAAGTTGTTAAAGGCTGAAAAATAGAAAAATTAACGAATTCCGGCACAAGCAAGGTGTTGACCGTTTCTGCCGAAATCGTAATCCGGCTTTAATACCTTTTATTGAAACGCAAGCGCCTTAGACTGGCAAATCCGGGTATCAAAACCGTCAGCATGAATAAGAAAACCGCGGCGCAAACTGCAAAAAATATTTGCGTTCATTCAAAAGCTGCGCGATTTTCCGCCGTTTTTCATTTTAGCGAAATGTAAATATGAATTGTTCCCTTTTTGCCGTCACAATCTTCCTGATATTCTTCAAAATCGGCAGCAAAACTGCGGTCAAGCGGCGTATTCCAAATCTCGTTCCACGCTTTGCAAACATCGCTAACAACATCTCCGCTTAAAACAAACTTTGCATATCTGCCGGCTGGAATTATTTTCTGCACAAAGCCCGGATTGCTGTTTTTATTTTCAACTTGACAGCCAATCAAAACCGTATAATCTTCCGCAGCCGGCGTGCCGTAATCACAATAAAGACCGATTGCCTTTTTGTTTGTTCTGTCAGCAATTTTACCGGCTTCTGCTCCAAAAGTTTGCCACAAATTACCGATTTTTTCCTGCATATCCGGACTGCTGTTGCTTGTAACAGCGGCTTTGCCTGCAACAATTTTTTCTGCAAGTTCTACAATTTCATAATTCATAAATTACTCCTGATTCTGATTTGTTTTACAAGAGCAATTTAGCACGCAAAACCTGACAGCATTATGTCATATTTAAAATAATCTTAAAAAGAAATGTACTTTTTCAATAGAAAAACTTTTATATTTTTTTAACAGACCGTATTCTCAAAATTCAACTTACTATCGCCAGCTCGACAAACTGGGATTTGTCGCTCTCTTCATCATATATATAGCAATTAGTGTCACTACAATATAACCAAAAAGAGATACAACAGATGATTCTATTCCAAATTCGCCACCTGTAAATGCAAATGACTTTGACTTAAGTACATATGTCATAACTGAGTATTTATCTGCGGTTTGATTTATGGATAAACCACCGCCTATTATTACGATATTCCAGATTGCATGAACAATTCCACTGTTCCAAACAGAACCACTTTCAAGCGCTATCATTGAAAACATAATTCCCACCATTGTGCCTGCCAAAAGAACTAGCAAACAGCTTCCAAGCGAGAAATTCATTCCTAAAATATGAACAAATCCAAATAAAACTGATGGAACAAGTACTGCTACTAATGTATTCCATCTTGATTTTAAGAGATTAAGAATAAAACCTCGAAAAACCATTTCTTCAACAAATCCTGCTGCAATACCTGTAAAAACAATACCTGCACTTAATATTGAAAAAATTTCGCTGTTATTCATTCCAGAAGAAATATATTCTCCAGAAAAAAGAAAGATATAAATGGCTTTTACAATTACAGGCAATAATATAGCAACTATTATCCATCTTGTTTTAATTGAAAACTTGGGCATTCCAAAATTTTCCATTTTAATTTTATATATTTTTTCTGCAAACAATTTTAATAAAACATAAGCTAATACAGCGTATGTAATTCCCGCTAAAATATTACATATTCCGGTTGGAACCTTAATCAAAACAAACGCACTTGCCACTAGTTTCGCTAATATTTGGGTTATCACAAATACTACAATTGCTAAAAAAGACCCTCCAATTGCTTTTCTTGTATTCATAAGTTTTTTCCTCCGCAAATTCAAATTTGTTTAATTACGAAAATAGGAATTATTTTAATGCAATCAGATCTGACTTCTCATATCGATTATGCCCTTGTAAACT
>JAKSTR010000029.1 GCA_024402495.1 Treponemataceae bacterium | reverse complement strand
TTTTTGCGCTGGGCGGGCTTCGCGAGTTTTCGATAAAGCCGTTTTTGCGCTGGGCAGGCTTCGCGAGTTTTCGATAAGCACGTTTTGTTAAAGGGTGACTAATTCTTGCAGATGCCCTATATTATTTTTTATGGAAACTACAGAAACAAAAAAAATACCTTTGCGTGCGGAAGTTGCACAAAAGGATAAATGGGATTTGACAAGTCTTTTTAAATCTGACCGGGAATGGGAAGATTCGCTTAAACAGATTACAGCCTGTGCAAAAGAAATTGCCGCACTAAAAGGCACTTTGGGCGCAAGCAAGGAAAATCTTTTAAAAGCACTTAAGCTTTTTGAAAAATTTGAACAGACCGCAGAAATTTCGGGTTCTTATGCTTTTCTGCTGACCGCAGGCGATGCCGGAGACAGCGCCAACCAGGACAAGGAAGGCCGCTACATGATGTGCGCTTCGCAGGCAGAAACAGAAATCAGCTTTTTTGTACCGGAACTGCAAACCATTCCGGACGAAAAAATAAACCAGTGGCTTGGCGAAAAAGAATTTGATGATTACCGCATTTTCATGCAGAAGCTTCTGCGCATGAAACCTTTCATTTTAAGCGAAAAAGAAGAACGCATTCTTGCAATGCAGGCAGAATCAAGCGAAACTGCCCACAAGGCTTTCAGCATGCTTACAAATGTAGACCTTGATTTCGGTACCGTTAACGGAAAGCCTTTAAGCCAGACCAGCCTGTCCAGTTTTCTGGAAGACGACGACCGCGAAATCCGCAAAGAAGCTTATACAAAGTTTTACAACACTTTCGATGCGCACAAAAATACAATCGCGGCTTTGTATGCAGGCAGCGTAAACCTCGACATTTACCAGTCAAAGGTTCGCGGCTACAATTCTTCAATTGAAGCTGCGCTTTTTCCGGACAAAGTACCGCTGGAAGTTTACAAAAACCTTATTGCAACCGTGCGCGCAAATCTTGCGCCGCTGCACAGATATTATTCAATACGGCGCAAAATACTTAAGCTTGGAGACCAGCCGCTGCGCCACTACGACGTTTACGTGCCGCTGGTAAAAAACGTAAAAAAAATTACGCCTTTTGACGAAGCCGTAGAAGTTCTGCGCAGCGCCCTTGCACCGCTTGGCAGCGAGTACACGGACACGCTTTGCAGCGGCTTAAAAGGCGGCTGGGTAGACCGTTACGAAAATCAGGGTAAACGTTCCGGAGCTTTCAGTGCCGGTGCATACACAGGCTATCCGTATATTTTAACCAACTACAAGGATGAAGTTCTGCGCGACGTGTTCACTTTGGCACACGAAGGCGGACATTCAATGCACAGCTGGTATTCTGCAAAATCAAATCCGTTCCTGCAGTACAATTACACGATTTTTGAAGCAGAAGTTGCTTCTACTTTTAACGAAGAACTTCTGTTCAGGTATTACATGCAGAATGAAAAGGACGAACAGGTTAAGGCTTGGCTTGTTTCCAGCCGCGCGGCGGATATTCTGGCAACGCTTTACCGCCAGACCATGTTTGCCGAATACGAGCTTAAAACCCACGAACTGGTAGAAAACGGCACGCCGCTTTCTCTTGACGTATTGCGAAGCGAATACAAAAAGCTTCTGGTTGCCTATTTTGGCGATGAAGTTGCGTTTGAAGAAACCAGCGACCTTGAAGGCCTGCGCATTCCGCATTTTTACAACGCCTTTTACGTTTACAAATATGCAACCGGCATTTCGGCGGCGCTGGCACTGGCAGAACGCGTATGCTCTGGCGGCAAGGCAGAAAAAGATGCATATTTCGGTTTCCTGAAATCGGGCGGTTCAAAATATCCAATTGAATCACTAAAAGCCGCCGGCGTTGATATGGCAACCACCGCGCCAATCGAATCGGCAATCGGTGTTTTCAGCAATCTGGTAAACGATCTGGAAAAACTGGTGTAACTGCATCCTGTAATTTGAAGATTTAAAGCCCACGTAAAGCCCTGAAATTGTTTTCAGGGCTTTACTAATACGAATACGATGCGGGAAAAAATCCGGCGCGGCATATCTGCACAAATGCAAGCAGCATATCTCGCCGCAAACATCGGGGTATTAAAACCGGCTGCACAAATGCAAAAAAAAAGCTTCCGGCAAACGCGGAAGCTTTTTTATTATCTAGTTCTGAAACAGGTTCGGAATGACAAAATTATTTTTCAAAATCGTCCAGAATGGCGAAAATCTGTTCTTTTGTTAAAACGCCGGCTTCTTCAAGGTCAAGGCACTGTTCGCTTACGGAACGGTTAAAAAACAGCAAATCGTCTGTACCGATTGTAACTTTTACGCCGGCTTCAACCATGCGCTTAATCGGGTGGTCTTTCATTTTTTTTACCGCGCCCAAAATCAGGTTACTTTCCGGCGTTACGTTACAGCGGATTTTATTATCTGCCAGATACTGCAAAACATTGTCATCATCAACAGCCCTTATTCCGTGCTGCACTTCGTCAAGTTCAAAATATTCAATAAAGCGCTTTACCGATTCTGCACTTGAAAACTCGCCGACATGGGCTTTTTTCTTTAAGCCGTATTTGTCTGCAAGCTGAAAAATTTCCTTGAAATTTTCTATGCCATCTTCGGTTTCAGGACCGTACAAATCTATGCTTTTAAATACGCCACTTTTAATCAGTTCCGGCGCCCATTTGCGCACTTTTTCGATAGGAAAAGTTTTTCCCAGACCCAGTTCCGGCTTAAAAGTTATATTTTCTGCATATTTATCGCGCAATTCTTCAATCATTGACAAAAGAGCGTCAAAATCTTCGCTATAATGACCAACAAACTGTAAATCTATGCTGCCTTCAAGCACCACAACCGAATCTGCAATTGCGTCTTCAATTGTCAGCGTGAACAAATCTTTTACATCTTTTGGAGAAAAACAACGGGGGCGGGTAAAAGTAGAAATTACCTCGTGCATTTCGCCAAGCCCGTCCATTGTGCGCGGAAAGTTTGGAATATAAAAACCAGCCCACGGCGCATAAGAGACGTAACGCATACCCAAATTCATGTGATTATGTGCATCGATTTTTGGGCGTGTTAAAAATTCTGCAAGTTCTGCCATAACAAAAATTATACCATAAGTACAAATAATTAAAAGTATTTTTATTTATAAAAGCACTTTTAATTGAATGCAAATTAACTTTTTTCCGTATATTTGTACCATAAACCGTTCATTCGCCGTTAAAACGCCGGCTTGCCTTTATCTGCGAATGCAGTTTCTTGCTTAAAAGGCGTTTTTCGTTGGCGGCTTTGCCCGGTTTTGTCTTCCTGCGCTTTTTCTGTATTTTTACAGCGTTCAAAATTTTGGCTTCAAGGCGCTGCAAGGCAATCTGCCGGTTCTTTTCCTGATAGCGTTCGTCGTCTGCGTCTATAAAAAGTTCGCCGTTTGCATTTATGCTGTTTTTAAGGCGCAAAAGCAGCAGCCTGTGTTCTTCTTCGCTTAGCCCGGCAAGCTTGCACAAAGGCACGGCAAGGTGAACTTTAGTGTTCACTTTGTTTACGTTCTGCCCGCCCCTGCCCCCAGACCGGGCAAATGTAAAGCTGGCGTTTTCTGCAATTGAATTGTGTAGGATTTCGCTGTTTGGCATGGACATATTATAGAACAAAATGCGCTTTGTGCCACGTTTTTGCACGCATATCGGCACGCGCCGCACAGCCCGGCACTCCAGCCCCAAAAACACGCACGGATAAAATTTGTTAAATGCCATAAAAGCAGTTAAAATAAAACGCGGCACAAAATCAGGCTGCCATAATTTGCACCAAAGCATGCAATTTTTTTACAAGGAAATAAAAATGACCTATGACGAAGTTTTGAAAAACGCAAAAGAAGTTTTAGCGCCCAAATGCCGGGTCTGCCCGGTTTGCAACGGCATTGCCTGCAAGGGAGAAATTCCCGGAGCTGGCGGCAAAGGCAACGGGCGCGGTTTTACCGTATGCCGGGAATATCTTGATTCAATTAAAATAAACATGGACGCGATACACGAACCTTACGAAATTGATACCGGCGTTGAACTTTTCGGCAAAAAATTCGCCGTTCCGTTTTTTGCCGCCCCGATTGGCGGAATGCCGTTCAACTATACCGGATATTTAAGCGAAACCGAATATTGCGAAGCTGTGGTTTACGGCTGCCGCGACTGCAACTCGCTGGCTTTTACCGGCGACGGTCCAAAAGACGATTATTTTCCTTCAACTTTGCCGGTCATCAGGCAGGCTGGCGGCGTTGCAATAAGCACCATAAAGCCCTGGGCAAACGAAAAAATAATTGCCCAGATAAAAATGCTTGAAGAAGCCGGCGCAATCGGTTTTGCCGTAGACGTAGATTCGGCGGCACTGATAAACCTTAAACTTATGGGAAAGCCCGTAAATCCAAAATCGCCGGCAGAAATCAGCGAAATTGTTAAAAGTACAAAAATGCCCTTTATCGTAAAAGGCGTTATGACGCCGGCTTCTGCGCTTAAATGCAAGCAGGCAGGTGCTTACGGAATTGTGGTTTCCAACCACGGCGGACGAGTCATGCAGGATACGCCTGCGCCATGTTCGGTTTTGCCCCAGATACGCAAGGCTGTTGGCAGCGATTTTAAGGTGCTGGTTGACGGCGGCATAAGAAGCGGCGCAGACGTTTTTAAATGTCTCGCTCTTGGTGCAGACGCTGTTTTAATTGGCCGCCCCTATGCAATTGCAGCACACGGCGGCAGGCGCGAAGGCGTAAAGCTTTATACGCAGAAAATTAAAGAAGAACTGGAAGAAGTTATGATGATGAGCGACTGCCAGAATTTGAAAGACATTACAATCGACAAAATTATTTTGTAGTCCCAATGTCGAGTTTGAAAAATTTACAGAAAAGCAACCTTCAGGCAGTCCCTGCCTCAAAAAAAAAAGCGTTCGCCCTTCGGTCGTGACGAGTTTTTTTTCGCGTCAGTGCCTGCCTGCGGTTGCAATTTATAAAATTATTCTACATTTTTCAGACAAATATTTAAAACTCGACCTTTGGGCTTTGTAATTTATCGCGGGGAAGGCTCTAAAAATTCAGTTTAGAGCCTTTTTTATTTGTCAGCCCTTCCCTTTCACAATTCAATGCAAAATTTTCTAAACTTTTCTAGCCAATGCAAAAAATTATTGTAAACTTCAGCACAATTCAGCATAATACCATTTATGAGTTTTGTTTTAAGTGAATATGATGTAATTGTTGTTGGCGGCGGTCACGGCGGAATTGAAGCCAGTCTTGCAACCGCCAGAATGGGGCTTAAAACCCTTCTTTTAACCCAGACCATTGATTCAATCGGGCGAATGTCCTGCAACCCTTCAATTGGCGGCATTGCCAAAGGCAACATTGTGCGCGAAATCGACGCTTTGGGCGGCGAAATGGCAAAACTTATTGACAAAACCATGATTCAGTTCCGTATGCTGAACAAAAGCCGCGGTCCAGCGGTTCAGGCGCCGCGGTCGCAGGCAGACAAACTGGAATATGCCGCACTGGCGCGCAAAACCGTAGAAGATCAGGAAAACCTTGACCTTTTGCAGGATACCGCAGTTGATTTGATTTACGAAAATATAGAAAACTCGCCTGACGGCAGACTTTTGTGCAAGGGCGTAATTACGGAACGCGGACGGCACGTGCCTGCAAAAGCCGTTATTCTAACCACCGGTACTTTTATGGAAGGCCGCATTTTTATAGGTGAATACGACGCACCATGCGGCAGGCTGGGAGAAGGCGCGGCTTTGGGTCTTGGCAAAGCGCTGCGCAGAATGGGTTTCAGCGTTGGGCGCTTAAAAACAGGTACGCCGCCGCGTATTTTGCGTTCCAGCATAGATTTTTCATTTTTGCAGAAACAGTACGGCGACAAGGAAATTGTACCTTTTTCTTTTGACAACATAATGGTAGACCGCCCCGCAGTTCCATGCTGGCTGGTTTACACCAACGAAGAAACTCACCGCATTATCCGCGAAAACATGCACCGTTCGCCGCTGTTCAGCGGCAAAATTGAAGGCGTCGGTCCGCGCTACTGTCCTTCAATAGAAGACAAAGTGCGCCGTTTTCCGCAGCGCGACCGTCACCAGCTTTTTGTTGAACCGGAAGGTCTGAATACGCAGGAAATATATCTGAACGGTTTTTCATCTTCTCTGCCGGAAGAAGCTCAGGACGCATTTTTGCGCACGCTGCCTGGCTTTGCAAAAGCTGTAGTTACGCGCCCCGGATATGCGGTTGAATACGATTACATGGATCCGACCCAGCTTTTTCCGGGTCTTGAAACAAAGCACATGGCTGGTCTTTTCTGTGCCGGACAAATCAACGGTACCAGCGGTTACGAAGAAGCTGCCGGACAGGGTCTGATTGCAGGCATAAACGCCGGGCGCTATTGCAAGGCGCTTAACAGACGCGCCAAAGGCGATTTATCCGCAGAATACGTGCCTTTTGTGCTTGGGCGCGACGAAGCCTATATTGGCGTTTTGATTGACGATTTGGTAACTTTGGGCACAAAAGAGCCTTACCGTATGTTTACAGCCCGCGCCGAATACCGTCTGGCACTGCGCCACGATACCTGCGACGAGCGTTTAACCCAAAAAGGCTACGAAGAAGGCTTAAAATCGGCTGCACAGCTTGCCGCCGTTAAGCGCAAAATTGAAGGCAAAGCCGAAATTATTGAATATCTTAAAAAATTGCCGAACGTTGATAAAATTATTTTTGCCCCAAAAGAAAATATGGCGGCAGAAACTGATGAAAACGGCGAAGATATTGGAGAAAGCGCAGAAACCCTGCCGCAGATTGAAAATCCGGGTTTTAACCAGCAGATGTGGCAGGCGGCTTTAATTGATTATAAATACAAGCACTATATCGACAAGCAGAACCGGCGCATTGAAAAAATGAAGCGCATGGACGCTACAAAAATTCCTGCCGATTTTGATTACACCAAAGTCGTGGGGCTTTCGGCAGAATCTACCCAAAAACTTGAAAAAATTAAGCCGCAGACGCTTGGTCAGGCAGGGCGCATTTCCGGCATACGTCAGTCCGACATAATGCTTTTAATGGTGCATTTGCGCTAAATATTTTTTACAAACCAAAAGCCGGTTCCGGAATGAAGCATACTTCAAAACGGACTGGCTTTTCTATTTTCGCCTGTACTTTGGTACAAAAATTATGAGGTATTTGCAATTTCATTTAGTATAGGTTAAACTTTGTTCATTCATTTGAACCTTCTGATTTTCGTAATGCTTCCTGTCAGTCGCACTATAGACTTCAGAAGGTTTTTTTCTGCATAAAAAAAGGCAGGCTGCGAATTGAAAAACAAAGATTCACAGCCTGCCAAAAAGCAAGAAAGTAAGGAGGAGAAAAAGGAGAACTTTTCATAAAAGCTGCAAATTATGGTGTCTTTACAACTTTTTAGATGAGTAATTCACTTCAATAAAGCAGCTTAACCAAACCGCTTTATTGAAGTCTCCTGAACAGCTTCAGGAAACTTCATCTTTTTCTTCTTTTAGTCTTCTACAGTTATAAACGCTGCATAACGGCCATGCTTGCCGCTTGTAGCAAGTTCTACAGTTACATAATCGCCGACGCGCAAATCGCTAAGCTTTATAGGCACTTCCTGCTTTGCCTTCTTGCGGCATGCAGCGCAGTCGCAGGTCAGCTTTGTGCCTTTTACGCAAATTCGCGTTCCGTTTGTTACGCCAACCTCGTAATGCTTGCCGCGCTTTTCTACAACAATCAGCTGTTCGTGCAGGTCAACATCTATAATTTTTCCATAAATGTCGCTGTCATCGCAGTTGTAGTTGCGCTGCCAGGTGCGTTCTATGCGTACCGTAGGACGAATAACTATAGGCACGCGGTGCACGACAGGCGGCGGCGCATGATGCGTAACCGGCGGTCTGTGTTGTGGCGGCGGCGGAGGAGGTGGTGGTGGAGCCTTGCAGTCAAGCCCGACTTCTACAACGCCGCCAATCTTTACCGCAACCTGAGAAAACACAGGCATCAGCGTGGTAAAAAGTACCAACAAAACTAAAAGCGTTTTTTTCATGATATAACCTCGTTTTTTTATTGTCGTTTTACCCGCTTGTCATTGACGTTTACCAGTATACCCATACACAGCCAAATGTACATTAAAACAAGATTAAAGAAAGATTAAAAAATCTTTTAATTTTTTAATCTAATTTTAATGTACGCAAAAAGCAAAATCGCTGTATACTATTGGCAAATTGTTAATTTGGGCAAAATTATAAAAACATCACCGGTAACATGAATACAAATAAATATATTGGAACAAAAATGCGAAGCTTTCTCATTTTTCTGCTGTTAATTGGCGGCGGCAATTACTGCTTTGCCCAGCTGCTTCCAATAAACGCGCCTGTTTCTGCCGGTGTAAGCACTTACCGCGGCAGCACTTCACTTGCCGATACATTTGGCGAACTGCAAACTCAGGAAAATTATTTTCAGCCGCGGCAGTTTGTAATAGAAAAAATTTCAGTTGAACAGGAACCTTACTGTATAATTCTGGTCGTTACGTTCAATTTGCCCGTAAACCCGCAGAGCGTAAGTTACCGCAACATTGAAGTAAACCAGCTGCCCTTAACCGAAGAAACGATAGTAAAATTTAGCCGAACTGGTACCGAAATTCATATTGTAATTCCAATTGAAGAAATTCATGCCCTTACCACAGAAGAAAGCCAGCAGCTGGCTATCTGCGTAAAAAAAATAAGGGCTTACGATGGCACCAAAATTGAAGGTCTGGAAATCGACCGATTGGAATTCAATGTAAATTACCATTATTCGGAGAAAATGTGAAAATTTTAATCGCAGAAGACGAACCAAATATTGCTTCTTTTGAAAAACTTGAGCTTGAACACGAAGGCTACGAAGTTTTTTTAACCACAACCGGGCGCGACGCCGTATCTGTTTTTGAAGAATCTTTAGCAAAATCGCCGGAACAGCAGTTTTCCATTGTTCTGCTGGACATTATGCTGCCTGAACTGAACGGTATTGAAGTTTTGCGCCGTATCCGCAAGATTTCCAACGTGCCGGTTGTGCTGGTAACAGCCCGCGGCGAAACCTACGACAAAGTAACCGGTCTGGATGCCGGCGCAGACGACTATATTTCCAAGCCTTTCGCAATTGAAGAACTTCTGGCGCGCATCCGTTCTGTTTTGCGCCGTACCGAAACACATCCGCAGGCGCAGGCAACGCCGGAAACAGGCGACCCGCTTGCAACGCCAATCCGCAACGCATATCAGCTTGAAGCCCACCCGGATCTGGCAATCATGCGCTTTGAACGACTCAGCATGAATACTTTAAGCCTTGAAGTTTTTGTAGACAAAGACCCTATAAACCTTACGAGAACCGAATTCATGGTTTTAAAATGCCTGCTTCTGCATCAGGGCGAAGTTTTAACGCGCGAAGCGATTATTACCCAGGTTTGGGGCAACGAACATTTTATAGACGTAAACTCGGTTGACGTTTACATAAGGTATCTTCGCAGCAAAATTGACGACGTTTACCACGTAAACTACATTACAACAATACGCGGTTCTGGCTATACAATTCGCAGCAGTTCGTCAGATGATTAAATTTTCAAAAAAATCAAAGATAAAAAAGCATTTCTACAACAGGCGCTTTTCAATTTCCAGCCAGATTGCCTTGATTTTCGGCATTTCTACTTTTGTATTTGTCGCCTGCTTTTCTTTCTGCATTACGGCAATTTTGAGGTCTTCCGTCCTGCACCAAAAATCTGAAGATTTGCTGAACAATTCGGTTCGCCTTTGCACCTCGCTTTCTTCGCCTGAAGTGCAGAACGAGCTGAAACGGTTGTCTGATATTGTTGTAACCGATTCCGTAAACATTTACCGCGCCCTGCAAAACAGCTACGATCTGGTAGGGCGCGTAGTCCGGCAGGAACGAATTCCCTATTATATAAGCTACACCCTTTACTACAAGTACGAAGGCATATGCTATCTTCTGGCAAGCAACGACCCGTATCTGCCGCTTTTGCAGCAGACCGAAAACTTTGTGCCCCGCCGATATTACGAAAAAGCCTATTATGCCGACGGCGACCTGAATATTTTGTATTTAACTCTGCCAAGCGGCATTTTTTACGTGCAAAGCTCCGTAAACATGGACACCGACAGTATTGATAAAATGCTTTCAATCCTGCCAATCATTATGATTGCCCTTTCGCTGCCGCTGATTGCGGTTTCGTTTTTAAGCGCTCGGCTTTTTGCGGCAAGGCTTCTGCATCCGGTTGCAGAAATTACGCGCACCGCAAAAGAAATCAGTGCTTCCAACCTTGACAGGCGCATTGCCCAGCGCGACGTACACGATGAATTGCAGGAGCTTGGCACGACATTTAACGATCTGTTTGCGCGCCTGCAGGCAGATTTTGAGCGCGAAAAGCGTTTTACCAGCGATGTTTCTCACGAACTGCGCACGCCGCTTGCCGTTCTTTTGGGTCATCTGGATCTTTTGCGCCGCTGGGGAAAATCCGACCCGAAAATTCTGGATTCTTCCCTTGAAACTTTGTACACCGAAACAAAATCAATGCAGGCGCTTATTGAAAACCTGCTGCTGCTTTCGCGAAGTGAACGGCAGAACCAGCCCGAAATGCTGATAATACGGCTTAAACCGCTTTTGAAAAAACTGATAGACGACCAGCTTTTAATTGCGCCGGAAGTTCAGTTTACACTTGAATGCGAAGAAAGCGCGACGCTTTTTACAAACAGCGACATTCTGGTGCAGATTTTGCGCATCTTAATAACAAACAGCATCGCCTACAGCGAAAAACCGGCAAAAATCTGCATAAAATTTGTACCGAATCCTAAACAGCTTTTAATTTGCGACAAGGGTTTTGGCATAGACGCAAAAGACATTGAACATATTTTTGACCGCCTTTACCGCACCGACGAATCCCGGAACAAAAATACCGGCGGTTCCGGGCTGGGTCTGGCAATTGCAAAAACCCTGGTACAAAACCTGGGCGGCACAATAAAAGCCCAAAGCGAAGGCACAGGCAAAGGCACCACCATGAAAATTACTTTTGATAAATAAAAGAAAATATTTTATACCCCAAAAACCGGCGAAAGCCCCGGATTGCTAAATGCACTTTTATAAAACCGGGGCTTTTTTCAAAACAGATATTCGGGCTATTTAAACAAAAATGCGCCGCATACGCCAAGCGGAATAAGATAGGCGGCAAACCATGCCAGTTTTCCGTTTTTTATAAGCCTGTTCAGCAAAAACAATGCGGCATAGCCTGCTGCAAAGGCGGCAATACAGCCAGCGGCTATAGCTCCGGCGCTTACGCTTTGGTTAAGTTCTCCAAAATCTTTCAATTCCAAAACGAACGCGCCCAAAATTGCCGGTATTGAAATTAAAAACGAAAACTCACCGGCAGTTTTGCGGTTTACACCGGCGGCAAGGCACGCGCTGATTGTAATGCCCGACCTTGAAATACCGGGCAAAACGCCTAAACCCTGGGCAAAACCGCAAAAAAGACCCTGCACAACAGAAACTTTTCCTTCTTCGCCCTGTCTTACCTTTAAAAGCGTAGAAAGAATCAGCAAAAGCCCGGTGATGATAAAGCCAAAGCACACAACCTGCAAAGGCATTTCCGGTATAATTTTGCTGAACACCAAGCCCAAAGCACCGGTAATAACGGTTGCCAAAATAATGGCAACAATCATTTTCTGCTTCGGCTCGTCTTCGGGCAGGGCTTTTTTGCCAGCCCAGCGCAACAGAACCATTACAAGTTCAATAATCTGCCTGCGGAAAAACAGAACCACCGCAACCAGACTTGCAAGATGCAGCATAACGTCGTACAAAAGCGGCACTTCGCCCAAACTGAACAGATATTGTGCCACCGCCAGATGCCCGGAACTGGAAACCGGCAAAAATTCGGTTACACCCTGAAGCAAACCTAAAAGAAATCCCTGTAAAACAGTCATTTTTCTTCCTTTCAAATTATAAAAATATAAACAAGAAAGCCCAAAACTGAATTTGTAAAGCTTTCCGGGAAATGCTGGAAAAAACTAATCGGCAATTCTGTAATCCCAGTTGTGTTTCGGGTATCTGCCTTTCATTTCCTTGCAGATTTGCGGCCATGTATTTGCCCAAAAGTTTTCCAAATCTTTGGTAATCTGCAGCGGACGGCGCGCCGGAGAAAGCAGCCTTAGCGTAACTTTTACGCCGCAAATTGCCGGGCTTTGCATAACGCCAAAAATCTGCTGAATTATTATTTCAATTGCCGGTTCCGGCCCGAAAGTTTTGTCGTTTTCTTCATATTTTACAGGCACTTCTTTGCCGTTGCTAAGCTTTAAGCGTTTGGGCGCGCTTTTATCAACCAAATCACCGTTCAGTTTATAGCGCAGCGCCTGCAAAAACGAAGCTTCGCTTAACGATGCGCCCACCCAGAAAGGCAGAAGCCACTGTTCAAGACTTTGCAAAAGTTCGGTTTTTATAAGCCGGTCAATTTGCTGGGCGTCATCCTGCGCGCCTGCAATATTCTGCGCGCCAACAATACTGGCAGTATCCGGCGCAGGCAAAAATGAAAAAATTTCGCCGCCATCTGGTGCATGAAGCGCAAAAAACAGCGCGCGCTTATAAAAACACCGGCTCTCGTCGTTCCACGGCAAGTTTTCTACGCCGTTTTTCTGCACAAATGAACAGTATGCACTTTTTCTGTCTGCCTCGTCCAAGGGCAGAAGCTGTTCGCCAAGCAAAAGTTTTTCAAAATATGTGCGCCGGTATTTTTTTATCTTGCCGTTTTCCTTTAAGTTTCCGTCAAAAACAATTTCCGTTTTTTCAGTTTTGCGCGGCAAAAGCCACTGGTTCAGCGCTTCAATATTTTTTACAACTTCAAAGCGGTAAATTTTGCCTTCTTTTTCGCCTGCATCAACTTCCGGTGCAATAATCCATTGGGGAAAATTACCGTCTGCAAAAAGCGCCGCGTCTTTTTGCAAAAAGCTTGCCTGCCTGCCGCCTGCAAACTTATACAGACCGTTGCCGCAGTGCATTGCAAGCCGGTCAAAAAAGCCGGCAAGCAGAACCTGTTCGGCGGCAAGGTTTTGGTCTACGCGGATTTGGGTATTTTTTATGCGGCGCTGCAAATCGGCGCGCGTTTTTTCTTCTTCTACCGGGTTTGCAGCCCCGGAATATTTTACGGTGTATTCAATTGCCACGGGCGAATTAACCAGCGCCACAAGGGCAATGCGCGGATGCAGACCCATTTGCAGAACGGTTTTGCCAAGCCGGGTAATTTTTCCAAAATTTCCCGGTACAGAATTTGCGGAGCTTTCAATTAAGCCGGTTTTGCACAAAAAATCCACGGCAACCTGCCACGCACCGGCAGGCGGTCTGGTCAGCCAGTCAACTGAATCGATGGAAAAAGCGCCCCACTGGGCACATTCCAGAACAAGGGCGCACAAATCGCTGTGCAGAATTTCGCAAAAATGGTCTTTCTGCCGCGGATCAAACTGGTTCCACAAACAAAAGCATTTTCCGTTTTGCGTGCGCCCGGCTCGTCCCTTGCGCTGAATCGCGGAAAATTCGCTTTCAATCCGGGTACAAAGGCGGTTCATGCCCGTGTTAGGGTCAAAAATGCTTTGCCGCGACAAGCCGCAGTCTATTACCGTGGCAACGCCGGGCACAGTAAGCGAAGTTTCTGCCACCGCAGAAGACAAAATAAGACGGCGTTTGCCGTTTTTGCTTCCGGCAAGTACGTTTTTCTGCTGGCTGAAATCTACCGAACTGTGAAGAACAAAAGTTTCTACGTCGCTAAAGGCGGCTAAAATATCGCCAAGTTCGTTCTGGGCGCGGCGAATATCTGCAATGCCGGGCAAAAATGTAAGCACGCTGCCCGAACCGGGGTTGCTTAAGGCTTTGTAAACGGCTTTTTTCAGCAATTCAAAATTAACGGCTGGTTTGCCGCCTGGTGAAGAAGAGTTTTCGCCGCCCAAATATTCAAGTTCTACATCAAAAAGCCTGCCGGGCACATCGTAATCCGGGCACTGCAAATATGTGCAAAGCTGGGTTTTGTTTATGCTTGCAGACATTACAAGCACGTACAAATCGTCGCGCAGGCTTTGCACTTCTTTTAAAAACGCCAAAATCAGGTCGGCATAAATGCTCCGTTCGTGGAATTCGTCCAAAATTACGCAGCTAACGCCTTCCAGCGCCGGGTCCTGCTGAAGAATGCGCAGGAAAAGACCTTCGGTCATTACTTCCAGCCGGGTCTGGCTGCTTACGCAGGTTTCGTTTTTTATGCGGTAGCCGCAAAATTCGCCGGTTTTGCCGCCGCTCAAAAAGGCGCAGTAATTTGCCACCGCCAGAACGGCAAGACGCCGGGGCTGAAGCATGATTACTTTCTGGTTGAACTGATTTAAAAGGGCAAAAGGCACGGTGGTAGATTTTCCCGCGCCGGTTTGGGCACTTAGCAAAAGCCGCCGGCTGGGGCTTTGTGCCAGATTTTCTGCAATTTTAGGCAGATGTTCAAATACCGGCAGGCTGCCGGCGTGGGCTTCTATATTTTTACAGATGTTTTCGGGTAAAAAGCGGCTTTGCATTTTAGTCGTTGCAGGCGCAATGCATCCACGTAAGTTCGTGTTTGTTATAGTTCAAATGCAAAACCTTGCTGTCAGGAATTTGTGCAAAATCTTCTATTAAATTCCAGTCGGTTTCGCCCTGCATTTTTATGGTACAAATCATGTTTGGTACTTTTTTCTGCCCAAGCCAGTAGTTTACCCATTCGTACAGGCGTTCCGGGTAGCAGATTACGTCAGAAAAAACCCAGTCCACATCGCCAATGTCTTCGGCTTTTAGGGTGAATGCATCGTGGGCTAAAAAAGTTACCAGCGGATTTTTCATTAAATCGTCGGCTAAGGGGCTGCGGTCTACGGCAAAAACTTTGCAGCCCAGATTAGTCAAAACCCACGTCCAGCCGCCGGGACACGCGCCGGCTTCAAAGCAGCGTTCGCCCTGTTTTGGGAATTTGCCGAAGGTGCTTTGAAAATGTACCAGAGCTTCCTGAATTTTCAGATATGCGCGGCTTGGCGGATTTTCGTGGTCTTCTATAAAACGGATGCGCCCCGCCGGTAAAAAACTGGTAGTCTGTGCCGATGCGATGAGTTTGTTATTTTCCGTTAAAGTGTACAGCCCTATCTGGCTTTGCGGCACCTGATACGGAAAAGCGCGGTCTTTTAAGTTGACGTAAGGAAGTTTGTCCTGTATAAGGGCGGCGCGGCGGAAAAGCGTAAACTGATAAGGTGCCCAGTTGCGCTGGATTTCTTTTAAACCGGCGGCGGCTTGCCCAACGGAATCGAAAGTTAAAAAAAACGGCTGAAGCATTACACAGCTTGCCCAGTACGGCAGATTATCCGGCGTACAAAGTGCCGCCGGGCTGTAAATAAGGTCGCCGAATATCTGCAAACTGTTTTTATCGGCGTTGAAACGGGTACAAAGTTCATCTTGCAGCCAGTTCAGCTTTTCTTCAAAAGCCAAAAAAGCCTGACCTGTAAGGGGTATTTTTTCTAATGGCATAATTCTTGCAAAAGTTCTTCTTCCGGATCAAAAGAATCTTTTCGTAAAACGTCCAGATAGTTTTTTAATCTTGCAGAATCCATTGAATTTACAAAAGAAAATCCAAGCTCGCTGTTTGGTGCGCCGCAAATTTTCCAGATTTGCTTTGCCATTACCCGGAAAGGTTTTAACCCTGCCTTGCAGCAAGGCTGTATGCGGATTTCGCAAAGGCTGTCCTGCCTGCTTTCTACTGGAATTGGAAAACGGACGCAGCAGCCTGTTTTACTGATGTTCACCAGAACGCCCGGCAGCACGCAAAGCTCCGGCGCTTCTATGCGTGCAAAATCTGCGTAGCGTTCTCCCACCCGATGTTCATGTAAAGTCATTGATATACAATGACAAATTTTGCGCTTGTTTGTCAATCTTTGCGGTTTTATTTAGGCACCTCTTTTGCTGATAGCACGTTTATCAGCCGGGCAGAATCTGTATCATTTCAAGCCTTTACAAAAAAACCCGGCATTAAGACCAGCTGCATTGAATGCCTAGAGTTTTTTGAAATTATTTTAGTAAAAATAGAAATATTTCACTTTTTTGATATTTTTTCTTTAAAATCTTTAGTAATTTTTATGCGGACATGGTATAATTGTACTATGGCTATAGGCGAAAACTACTATACAAATGTACGGGGGGGGGTATGAACGAAGATACCAACTCTGAATTAGAGCAAGAGCTGCTGGAAAATCATGCTACCGAAATGAATAAATTAATTCTTCGGATTTATTATTATGCTTCCATTGCACCTTTTCTGGTTTTCATAGAAACGCTTATCGGCGCATTTAAAGCTTCCCTCTGGCTTACAGGCGGCACTGCACTTTACAGCATTGGTCTGTGCTTTTTGCTCAAGCACATTTACCGGCGCAACCCCAGCAACAAACTGTTCAGATATTTTGCAGCCGTTGTAATGCAGTCTGTAGTTTTTATTCTTTCAATTGACCCGCACCTTAACATAAGCCTTACGCGCATTGCCGTACCGCTTATTACATTTGTGTTTTTTGACCCCGTTTACACCTGCGGCGTGTGCATTTTGTCTTCGCTAAGCACGCTTGCAGCCTGCGTTATACGTGCGCCAATGGTAATTACTCTTATCACCGGCGATTACACCGTAAAATCCTATCTTTTAACGACAGGTTCAGGGCTTTTAATTGAATTGATTTTAATGTCAGGCTTAATCTGTGCGTGTTCAGTGCAGTCGCGCAAAATATTTTTAAAATATTCGGCGTACAACCACAAAAATCAGGAACTTAAAAATCAGGTTGTTTACAGTTTTGCAGAAATTGTAGAACAGTGCGACACGAACACCGGCGAACACGTAAAGCGCACCAGCCAGATTGTAGACCTTATTGTAAATTACATTGAAAACCACAAAATTTACAGCGACGAAATCAGCAAAGAAGAACTGAAACTTTTTACGGTTGCAGCTCCTCTGCACGACATTGGAAAAATAAAAATTCCTGACAGTATTTTAAATAAACCGGGGCGCCTTAACGCAGAAGAATTTGAAATCATCAAGCAGCATTCGGCGGAAGGCGATAAAATCATTCAAAATACTTTAAAAACTATAGAAGACCCGCTTTACATAGAAATTGCCCACCAGATGACACGCTATCACCACGAAAAATGGGACGGTACGGGCTATCCGGATCATCTTGCGGGCAGCGAAATTCCGCTTTCGGCACGCGTTATGGCAATTGCCGATGTTTTTGACGCATTAAGCAGCGAGCGCCCGTATAAAAAGCCCTATACAAAAGATCAGGTTTTTTCAGAAATTTCACATTCCAGCGGCACGCAGTTTGACCCGGATATGGTTGTAATTGTGCAGGCGCTGCGCCCGGAACTGGAAAAAATCTACTGGGCAGAAACACAGGCGTAAAATATTGCGTGCTGAATTTTGTCCGGCATCAAGTTTTTGTACCAAAACAAAATTTTTTACAAAATCAGGTGCACACGGCAAAGTTCAGCATAAGGCACGACAAAATGCAAAACCGGGCGCATACAATAAACCGTTTTGATTTCAGCATAAAAAAAGGCTGTCTGAATTGCGTTTTTCTGCAAATTGTTGCAGAAAGCACGTTTCAGACAGCCTTTTTTACAGCCGGCAAGCAGCCTTTATTTTTTCAGCAAACTGTCAATTGCCAAATCTATTGCAATGCTTAATTCTTCGCTGGTCTGGTTCAAAATCGCAATTCTGAAAATACTTGATTCGATAAGCGCGTAAAGCATTTCGTTTGCGGCTTTTACATTTGTTGTTCTAAGCTGGTCGCGCTTAATGCCTTCAATTAAAATGGTAGAAAGCAGATGACGAAGGCGCAAAATGCGGCGGCGTACCAGTTCCGCCGGGTTTTTGCCTGCCTTCTGCTGGGCAAGCAGATAATTAAGAACCACGGTAAAAAGCCGCGCCTTTGCCTGACAGGCTTCCAGAATTTTATAAATAACCGTACGCAGCTTTGTTTCGGTATCAAGGTTCTGGTCTGCAATTACAACCAGAAGGGTTGCTTCGATATTCTGGGTAAGCTGGCGGATTGACCAGGTAAAAATTTCGCGCTTGTTTTTAAAATAAATATACAAAGTCGTGCGCGTTATTCCGCAGCGGTCTGCAATTTTCTGAAAAGTTGCGTCTTCGTAGCCTTCTTCTACAAAAATATCAAGCGCCCTGTCCAGAATTTCCTGTTTGCGCTTTTCGTGTTCAACGGCAATCGCCATAATTTCTCCGTTTTGGGTTTACAAAAATGAATAAAAAACTGTTTCCAGATTTCCGCATTTTACGCGTTTCGTTTTGGTGGCGTGTCTGCCCAAAGCGCGTTCAAAACCGGGGTGGCTTGTAATAAAGCCCATCTGCCAGTTGGGGAATGATTCAAAAAGTTCTGCCATATCGTGATAAAGTTCCTGCGCTTCCTGCTCGTTGCCCAGACGTTCGCCATAAGGCGGGTTTGCCAGAATCATTCCTTCCGGGTAAGGGGCGGCAAGAATTTTAAAATCGGCGGTAACAAAATCCGGGCGCTGAATGCGCATATCGCTGCCGATTAACTGCAAGGCACGCCCCGCGCTTACGCAGGCGTGTTCTGCATTCATTTTGGCACGGGCAACGGCTTCGGGGTTAATGTCTGTACCGGTTATGCGTGCCGTTGCGTCCGGGCGAATTTTTGCAGCTTCTTCTTTTTTTATTTCAAGACAGCGCGCCTGATCGTAAATGCTCAGATTTTCCAAGGCAAAATGTCTGCCAAAACCCGGCGCAATGTTATAGGCGTAAAGCGCTGCTTCAATTGCAATTGTACCGCTGCCGCAGAACGGGTCGTGCAGAGGAGTTTTGCGGCGCCAGCACATTAACTGCAAAAGGGTTGCGGCTAAAGTTTCGCGGATTGGAGCTTCGCCGCCTGCGGTGCGGTAACCGCGCTTGTTCAAAGGTTCGCCGCTTAAATCCAGCAGAACCAGAACCTGATTCTGGTCTATGTAAATGCGCACGGAACTTTCTGCGCCGCTTTCGGGCAAAACGCTCATGCGCCAGATTTGTCCAAGCTTGGTATAAATTGCCTTGTGTACGATTTTCTGAACGGAATGTTCGCTGCTTAATTTGCTTTTGTTGCTGCGTACTTTGTCTACAACTACGCGCACGTCTTTATAAAAAAAATCCTGCCAGTCTATGGCGCTTATTCCGTCAAAAAGCTGGTCAAAATCTTCGGCATAAAAGCTTGCCAGCTGAATGTATACGCGGTCTGCGGTGCGAAGGCACAGGTTTGCTCTAAAAAGCGCGTCCTGATTTGGCGCGGTAAACGCTACCCTGCCCGGCGCGTTGCCGCATGGTGTGTAATCTAAATGCTTTATTTCCTGGGCTAAAACTTTTTCAGCGCCTATAGCGCAAAGGGCAACTAGTGTAATCATGCTGACATAATATCATTTTTTGTAAAATTGTTAAAGAAAGTTTGGTAAATTATTTTGCTAAATGTTGAAATATAATGAATAAAGCCTGTTCAATCTGCAATGCTTTTTTTATTGCCGGTAGTACCAGAATATAGTAACAGCCCAAATGCCGAGTTTTTAAGAATTGATAATCAAGAATCGTTTTTATCAAATGCAACTTTTGTAAAAATAGGCGCAGTTTTTGCGCAGGCAAAGCAATAATTAGAGGCAAAGCAAGCAGCAAAAGCACGTCATGCTGAACTTGTTAGCCTTCGGCGGCTGCGCACAGCATCCGATTTGTTATCAGAATCAGATTCCGAACCAAGTTCGGAATGACAAAACTTTAAAACCGACATTCAGGCTAAAAATTTTCATAAAGCGCGCATATCAAATCACAGAAAATCCCACAGATTTTGTGCATTTCCCTAAAAAACCCGCAGTTTGCAAGACAAACTGTGCCTTGTACACAGATAAAAACAGTGATTAGAGATAATTAAAAAGTACGCGTATTGTTGAAAAACATATCTTAAAAGCGATATTCTTTTTAGTTATGAATAGTAAGCAGCTTAATTTTTTTGCCAGTTTGGGATTAATTTCTACTGCGGCAATCTGGGGCTTTGCCTTTGTTGTCGTAAAAGATTCCCTGGATTTTGTGCCGCCTGTTTATATGACGGCTATTCGGTTTGCCATTGCAGGCATTGTTCTGGCTCTTATCCTGAACAGGCGCCTTTTCGTTATAAACAAAAAATACATTTTGCACGGAATTTTTACCGGTTTTCTGCTGGGAATGGGCTACATTACCCAGACCATCGGCTGCAATTTTACCACCGCCGGCAAAAACGCTTTTTTAACAACCGTTTATGTCATTTTAATTCCGCTAATCAGCTGGCCGCTTAACAAAAAGCGACCGGGCTTTGTAGTGTTTGCTTCGGCAATAATGGCGCTTGCAGGCATCGGACTTCTGGCACTGCGGCACGAAACCGGCGGCGGCTTCAGCATGAACTTTGGCGACATAATGACCCTGATTTGCGGCGTTTTTTACGCCCTTCACATAATTTTTACCGCCCGGCTGGGCAAGGACAAAAACATGCTGGTCTTTACAGTCCTTCAGTTTTTAACCGCTTCAGTTTTGGCGTGGCTATGCGCCCCGTTTTTTGACGGCGCCCTGCCCCTGCACGACCTTGCCCAAAGCAAAGTGATAGTTTCCATGCTTTATCTGGGACTTTTCAGCTCGCTTGTAGCGTTCAGCCTGCAAAACATCTGCCTGAAATACATGGAATCCAGCCTTGCTTCGCTATTTTTGTCGCTGGAATCGGTTTTTGGCGTGCTTTTCAGCGCGGTTTTCTTAAAAGAACGCATGAGCGCGATTATGATTGCAGGCTGCGTGCTGATTTTTGCAGCAATTACAATTGCAGAACAGTTCAAGCCAAAAGAAAAATAGAACATTTTTCATTCTGAACGCTGCGCTTAACCCTACGGTTCTGATGCGGCAAATTTTCAGAAAATAAAAAAGCTTCGGCTTGCAGCAAATGCAGGCAGAAGCACGGCATTTTTCAATTTGAATTTTCAGGTGAACGAATGAATATAAAAAAATCCGGCGGATATGAAAACCAAATAAAGCCCGTCGAAACGGAACAGAACCGGCTGTTCAGCAACCGCGACCTTTTGCTGTTAATCTGGCCCTTAATTGTTGAACAGCTTTTAAATGTTACCGTGGGCATGGCAGACACCTTGATGGTTGCAACTTTGGGCGAAGCGGCAATTTCGGGCGTTTCGCTTGTGGACAGCATAAATGTTCTGCTTTTTGGCATTTTTGCAGCCCTTGCCACGGGCGGTGCAGTTGTAGCTTCACAGTACATTGGCAGAAACGATTTAAAACAGGCAAGCAGAACCGCCGTTCAACTGATTTACACAATGCTCGCCCTTTCGGCATTTATAACTTTTGTTTTTGTGGTTTTTGCAAGCCCGATTTTGCGCGTAATTTTTGGCGAAGTTGAAGCCGACGTTATGGCGCAAAGCAAAAAATATTTTACATTGACAATGATTTCTTTGCCGGCAATGGCGATGTATAACGCGGTGGCGGCTTTGTTCCGCGCCCAGGGCAATTCAAAGGCTTCCATGGTTGCTTCTGTTATTACGAACGTTATAAATATTGGCGGCAATGCAATATGTATTTTTGGTCTTCACATGGGCGTTGAAGGCGTTGCAATACCAACGGTAATTTCGCGTTTTGCCGCCTGCGCACTTTTGCTTTACTGGATGCTTCAGGAAAAACCTTACGAAGGAAAAGAAGCAATTTCGATTAAAAATACTTTTAAGGACAAGTTTGATTTTGAACTGACCAAAAAGGTTTTAAAAATCGGCGTACCGAACGGACTGGAAAACAGCGTTTTTCAGATTGGAAAAATTCTGGTTCTTTCGCTTATTGCAACTTTTGGCACAAGCGCAATTGCGGCAAATGCGGCGGCAAATGTCATTGCTTCAATTGAAGTTTTGCCCGCAAGTTCAATTAACTTTGCAGTTTTAACCGTTGTAGGGCAATGCGTAGGTTTTGGCAACGAAAAACAGACGGTTTACTATACAAAAAAAATGATGGCAATTGCCTTTGCCTCGATGTTTGTGTGGAACGTGCCGCTTCTGATTTTCTGCTACAAGATTCTGGGCTTTTACCACATGAGCAGCGACACAACAAATTTGGCGTGGCTTATGGCGATGATTCACGGCACGATGGGTATTTTAATCTGGCCGTGGTCGTTTACAATGCCAAACGCCCTGCGTGCAACCGGAGACGCGGCGTTTACCATGTGGGTTTCGCTTATTTCCATGTGGCTGCTGCGCGTAGGCTTAAGCTATGCGTTTAAATACACCCAGATGTTCGGGCTTTTGCCGGCGCTGGGGCTTGCACCGGTTTACGGCGCGGTGGGCGTTTGGGTAGCAATGATTATAGACTGGATTTTGAGGTCGACCCTGTTTGTTACGCGCTTTGCAGGCGGCAAATGGAAAACGAAAAAGGTAATTTAGTTTCAATTTGTCAGCTTTTGGCGGCGGCATCTTTGTCATTCCGAACTTGTTTCGGAATCCGTGGCAGATGCTGAAACAAGTTCAGCATGACGAAGGCGCGACAGCAACATTTGGGGTTTGTTGAATGAAGATTTGCCGACGTGATATAATCCATGCGTTTTTTTCTGTCTGGCATAAAAACTTAAAAATATTTTTACCCGTGGAGAATTTTATGGGAATTATTGAACTTCTGCTGATTGGCGTTGGTCTTAGCATGGACGCTTTTGCAGTTTCGCTCTGCAAGGGCTTAAAAATGAAAAAACTGAATATCGGTCAGGGCGTAATTATTGCGCTGTTTTTTGGCGGTTTTCAGGCACTGATGCCGGCAATAGGCTGGTTTTTGGGAACAAGATTTGAACACCTTATAAGCAGCTTTGATCACTGGATTGCATTCGTTTTGCTTGCATTTATTGGCGGCAAAATGATTTGCGAAGCTTTAACCGAAAAAGACGACGACAGCGAAACCGAAAGCGGCAAACTTGACATTAAGGAACTGTTCATAATGGCAGTTGCCACCAGCATAGACGCGCTGGCAGTTGGAATAACTTTCGCATTTTTGCAGGTTAACATCGGCTTTGCCGCCGCTTTAATAGGCTGCACAACTTTTGCAATTTCGCTTGGCGGCGTTGTAATCGGCAACTTTTTTGGCGCAAAATACAAAAGCAAGGCAGAACTTGCTGGCGGAATCATTCTGGTGGCAATCGGCGTTAAAATACTGATAGAACACATATTTTTCGGCGGCTGATTTGCCTAATCTGCTGATTTGAAGACCGGCAAACTGGCGGCTTTTATGTCATTTTGCCGTTGCAGAATATGATTTTGAAAGCAAGTCAGATACGGCGGCTTGCCTGCCGGGAATGGAAAATTTCAGCATAAAAGCACGATTTTTATATTATAAAAGGCGCTAAAAACTGGTTCCGCAGCTTTTGGCTCCTTTTTTATTTCACAGCCTTTAATCTTCTTGTTTTTATAAATAGAAGCCTGTATAATTTTTCTACTATGAAAATCGAAACAAAATGTTTACATTCTGGCTATACGCCTAAAAATGGTGAACCATGTGTGGTTCCTATCGTTCAAAGTACCACATACCGCTACGATTCATGCGAAGCCGTTGCTGATATTTTTGATGACCCGACACTTGGGGCAATTTATTCACGTTTTTACAACCCAACCTGCGACGCTGTAGAAAAGAAAATTGCTGATATGGAAGGTGGCGCAGGCTGCATGCTTACTTCAAGCGGTCAGGCTGCTTCTCTTCTTTCAATTTTGAACCTGTGCCAGGCTGGTGACAGTTTTATCAGCAGCACTTCAATTTACGGCGGAACAATCAACCTGTTCGGCTTTACGTTGAAAAAGCTTGGAATTGAATGCATCTGGCTGAAAGCTGACGCAACTTACGAAGAAATTTGCGCCGCAATCAAACCAAACACCAAGGCTGTTTTTGGCGAAACTATTGCAAACCCTGCCTTAACGGTTTTTGACTTTGAAGTCTGGGCAAAAGCTGCACACGACAACAACATTCCGCTGATTATTGACAACACTTTTGCAACGCCGGTTTTGTGCCGCCCGATTGAATGGGGCGCAGACATTGTCGTTCATTCTACAACCAAATACATGGACGGTCATGCCGTACAGGGCGGCGGCTGTATTGTAGACAGCGGAAAATTTGACTGGGAAAAAGCTTATAAAGCAACCGGCAAATTTGCAGACATGGTAGAACCGGACGAAAGCTACCACGGCTTAAAATATGTTGAAAAATACGGCAAGCTTGCATATATCTTAAAGGCACGCTGCCAGCTTATGCGCGACTTTGGCTGTTACCCTGCTGCGCAAAGCGCTTTCTACCTTAACCTTGGTCTTGAAACTTTGCCTGTACGCATGGAACGCGTTTGCGCAAACGGTCTTGCAGTTGCAAAATACTTTAAGCAGAGCGACAAAATTGCAAACGTAACCTACCCCGGTCTTGACGACGACCCGTACCACGCTTTGGCACAGAAATATTTGCCAAAAGGCTGCTGCGGTGTTGTTTCCATCAGCATCAAGGGCGGACGCGCTGCCGCAATGCGTTTTATGGATGCACTGAAACTTGCCAGCGACGAAGTTCACGTTGCAGACATCCGCACCTGCGTTCTGCACCCGGCAAGCGCAACCCACCGCCAGCTTAGCGACGAACAGCTTGTTGCAGCCGGTATTGACGGCGGAATGGTTCGTTTCAGCTGCGGAATTGAACACATTGACGATATTCTTGCCGACGTTGAACAGGCGCTTAAAGCAATTTAATGCCTTTATAAACTGAACGCAAATACAAAGCGCCCCGGTGTTTTTAAAAGCGCCGGGGCATTCTTTTTTTCAAATTTCAGTTGAAAGCCGAAAAAACGAACACCGGACGATAAAAAAGCCCGAAGCATTTTCAATCTGCTCCGGGCTTTTGCTTTTTATGGAAAAATCCAAATCGTTTCAGCCGAACACGGCTTTATCTTTAATGCAAAACCTGTTCCTGCTTATGTACGGCGCCAGAACCATATTTTCAGAACCTGTCTAACCAAAAACCGGCAAGTCCGGCATGACAAAAATCCTGAAAATTCAGCATTCGGGCTATTTAAACCAGAAGCTCAAATCGTAGGTACTTTCAAGCTTGGCTTCTACGTCGTCGTCAAGGTCTGCAAAAAAGTCGATGTTTGTACGTGCTTCTACCGCGTCGACCGTGGTTACATAATCTTTAATTTCGCCTTCAAGCTTTTCGTTTGCCATAATAAAGCCAATTGCCGACCACCTGTCGTCGTCCGTATGCGCAAGCACAACCTTGTAATAATATTCCGGAACTGCGATTTTGTTCTTTTTACCGATTGTCGGGTAATTGTCTTTTTCAAGAATCGGACCGCTTGTAATATAAACAGTACCGAATTCTCCTGCCCAGTCGCGAACCTGTTCTTCAAGCTCTTTCCACATTCCGCGGTTAAATGCGCCTGCCTGCGGGCTCATGTTGCTGAAATAAAAAGATTCGCTCATTGCCTGTGCGTCCCACCAGAGGTTTGCAGCCGGAACAAGATGTCCGCGGTCGTAGCCGGAACCTTTATAGTCCGCCAAAGTTGCAGTTCCTGTAGAAACGCCCGGGTCTTCCCTGAAGTCGTCAGTGCGGTTTACAACTTTTTTAAGCTTGTCGCGGGTCAAGCAGTCCGCAGACCATTCTGCCTGTTCGTAAGATTCACGGTAGCAAAGGCTGTATCCCAGATAATCGCGGTATTCGTGGTCCGGTTCGTTTACGCGCGCCGGATAAAGCATGCCCGTGGGGTTTACGCCGGTAACCGTGCCGCCGCTTTTTTGGGTGCCGGTAGAACTTGTTGAACTGGTTGAAGCTGTTGAAGATTCTTCAACCGGCATGCCCAGTATCTGGGCAACTTCCGGAAAATATTCCTGAAGTGCGCTTGGGCAATATTTGTAAAGAACAAAAATCAACGCCAAAGTTAATACAAGGGTAATTATTTTTTTAGCAACTGAATTTTTCCCCTTTGTATTTTTGCTGCCAGATTTGCTTTTTGCACTGGAAGTGCTGGATTTTTTTACTTGCTTTTTTTCTGCCATATTTCCTCCCTTATGAAACGCAGAATTTTGCGGTTCGGTTTGCCCGAACCACTGGTTAAGATTTTCACTTTAACTAATGCAGCTATTTTTTTTCAGCACTTTTTATGTTTTTTTTGTTGAATTATAAAGAACTTGCCGCGCAAAAATTTTTCAGCGCACAACCGCGGTCAGGGCAGCAAATCTTTGCAGGCAACTTCCAGATGCGAAGATTACGTCATTCGGTGCAGGGTTCTGCGCCTTTATTGTATCGGGCGGCATCATTTTCAATAATGCGCACAATCGGTTCAGTTCTTTCTATTGTAATGGGGAAATTTTCCGGGCTCAGCAAATGCGCTTCACCGTCCATTTGAACCAGTATTTTCTGGTTGTATTCTATCAAAAGTTTTTCGGCGCGGGCTAAAACAATCTGCTTTAATCCGGCGTGAGCTCCGCTTTTAACTTTTTCCTTTATGAACATCTTTTTAAGCAGGCTCATCTTCTGTGCAATGCAAACGTTATTGTCGTCGGGCAAAATTTTCTGCTTGCTGCCGTAGGTGCGGTGCCCCGAAGCGCCCAGAAGGGCGTATTCTATGCCGGTTTGCAGGGTCTGCAAGGTTTCTCCGTTTTTGCCCAGCATGGTAATTTTTGCCATGCCCGGTTTGTAAATTGCGCCGTAAAAAACGCACGCCAAATCAATCCATATTTTGTAAAAATCGCCGGGAAAAATATTTTTTGTGCGGTTGGTCATGTGGGTAATGAAAGCGTCAATACCAATGCTTGCAATATTAAACGAATACCACGGCGGATTTTTTGAAAGGCTGTCGTAACCGGCAAGAGGCGGCAGCTGCTGCGGACTGGCGCAGTTAACACGCACTGCGCGCTGCAATGCAAAATGGCTGTCGTTTACCAAAAGATTCAGGCACTGTTCAAGGTCGTCGCCGTCTGCGCCGTCGTTGCCTGTACCAAAAGGCAGGCGCAAAACCGTTAAACGCTTTTTAATCGTGTCTTCGTATTCGCCTTTAAGGTCAAACGCAATTTTCGCCAGCGCAGTCTGCACTTCCAGAAACGTTCCGTCGCCGCCGGCAATTACCAGAAGATATTGTTTCTGCAAGTTTTCTTCCAGACAGGCTTCTTTTACGGTGTTCTGTATAAAATGAGTAGTTTTGCCTGCGCCTTCTGTAGGATAAACGGTGGCGCTAAAACCGGCGCACTGCTGCGGCATTTGGGCAGATTTCTGGCTGAAAAGCTGAAGAACCTGCTGGTGCTGCCGGTTGATTTTCTGGCGGGTAAAACCGCCCGCAGCAGGATTTGCAATTACTATCATTTGCAGGGTTTTGCCAGCCCAAAGGCGGCAGTTTTTTACTATCGGTTCAAGGTAAGAAGACAAGTCGAAAGCGTTCATTTTTTTAGTATACAGGCGCTAACACAAATTTGTAAATTATGTTTAGAAAAAATTAGTAAACGTTTTATATTTGTCTGTTTTTGTTGTTTTTTTAACTCTTTCCAAAATGCTGAATTCATGTTACAAAACAGCTGTTTACGATGAGTTAATAACAGGAGAAAATATGAAGAAAAAATTATTTATATTAATATACATGGCTCTTTTATCTGCATTATTATTTGCAGACGAAAAAGTTCAAATACAAAAAATTACTGCTTCTTCAACTCTTTCGGAAAAAGGAAAA
>JAKSTR010000028.1 GCA_024402495.1 Treponemataceae bacterium | reverse complement strand
CCAAACGGATGAATCTGCCAGATGTTTGCAACAAATCTTGTTATGTGTTTTATAAGTTCATCTTTGGAAAGCTTGGAATAATCAAAATTCTTTTCTGTATTAAAATCGTATTCCAGAGTCTGCTTGATTAATTCTGCTCCCGAATACAAAACTGTGTCCCCGTCCAAAACCCATTCTTTTTTTGTAATATTGTAGTTTCTGAATTCTCCGGCTTTCAGCTTATAGATTACGCCTTCAAAAAGTCTTTTATGAATGGAACGCAGCTGTTCAGGAGTAAAGCTGAAAGTTTTTTCATTCAGAAGTTCTGTGATTCTTGATGAAACAATATCGGCTTCCTGAGTTTCTTCATCCTGTTCTGTTCTTACAGTCTTAGACTCATAATACGAATGAATAAGGCTCTTAACTTCCTCTATAGAAATTTCACCTTCAATATTTCGGCGCGCTGTTTCAAAAAGATATTTGGATGGAGTAAGCCCGTCCACCTGCTGTAACCCAATAGCACAAGCCCAGTTATCAGCCTTCTCCTTTTTTTCAGGTTCAACTTCGCGGATATATTCATCAAATTCTAGTTCAAAAGGATTTTTCTCACTCATCTATTTATTCTTTCAGTAAATCCATCAGGCCAACATTAATGAACAGATTGTCTTTTCCAACTTTAATACATTTTAGTATACCTATATTTTCTAGTAGATGCAGATATCTGGAAGCAGCTTTTCGTTCAACTCCAATTGCTTTTACAATAAACTCAATTTTGCAGTATGGATTTTCAAAAAGAGTTTCTACAAGTTCTTTGGAATAGATTTTTGGAGCTTCTGATTTTACCTTTTCAATTGTGCTATCTAAAAGTTCCTTGATTGCTTTTACTTTCTGAATTGTTTCCGTAGCAGTTTCTTCAATTCCTCTAAGGATAAAAATAATCCAGTCTTCCCATGCTTCTTCTGTTCTGACATTCTGCAAAAGTCTGTAATACTCATCTTTATTTCTGATGATATATGAACTTAAATATAGAATTGGAACTTCAAGATGATGTTTTAAAATCAAATAAAGAATATTTACAATTCTGCCTGTTCGTCCGTTTCCGTCATAAAAAGGATGAATACTCTCAAACTGATAATGCAAAACAGCAAGCTTTGCCAGAGTATCATCATCATTATTAAGATATTCTGTGAAGTTTTTAAGAAGTTCATCTATTTCTTCCTTAGTCTGTGGTGGCACATAAACAACTTCATTCGTGCGGTCATTCACAAGTTTTGTTCCAGGAGTTGTTCTGATTCCTGCATCATTCTGTTCAAGTATTTTCTGTATATTTACAATGTGATTAATGGAAATAAAATCGTACTGCTTTACTTGATTAAAACCTGTATACAAGGCCTCTCGATAAAACATAACTTCTTTTGTTGCCGGGTCAATTTTTTTTACAGTTTCAGAAACTGCTTTATAAAGATTATCTTTTGTAGTAATGATATTTTCAATTTCAGAACTATCTTTAGATTCCTGGAGTACAATAGCATTGATAAGAATAGATTGATTTGGAATTAAGTTTGCAATACCTTTAAGTTCAGCAAGTGCTTTTGCCGCTTTGTTTTCTGCTTTGAGAATATTGATTGTTTCAGTTTTTGTTGATTCAATCGGTAACTTTTTTAATTCTGACATGTCCCAATTATACAACTTTTTGGGATATATTGCAAATATATGTACTATTTTTATTATTTTGGGTACATATTTTCTCATCATACACTGTTTTTTGTATTTTTAGTACATAATTATCGTTTTGATAATTTATAATACATTTATGCCGCCTTATAAATCTCATCTTCCAGCTCTTTCAATGCTGCAAGATAATTCTGTTTTCCGCCAAAAATATTCACAATTTCCGATGGTGTTCCTAAATCTTTTAATGGCTCAACTGTAAGCACCTTCATATCTTCAATATTTTCAATTCCTGTTTCTGCATATTTATCCAGCAATGCGTTTAAAACATTCCGAGCCTGTTCACCGTATTTAGTCCAGTAATTTCGTTTGCGAACGTTTTCAGCTCGTTCTTTTATATTGTCATTATCGCGGTTTATGGTGTTTTTAACCCCAGTTACAAGGTGTTCAACGCTTACGTCAAGTATTTGGGCTATTTTTACAGAATCTTTGGCATCAGGCAGCCTGTCTTTCGTTATCCGTGACTGCAAAGTGTTGTAACTTATGTCCGTTAAGGCTGCCAAGAGTTTTTGAGACATCAGTTTATAGTTTGATTTTTTACATTGTTTCAAAATGACAACATAAAAGCAATAATACAAATGAGTTATGGTCTTGTAAATATATTATTTTTTTCTTAAAGAAGAGCTTTTGCATTTATTAGTTATAATTTTTTTTGTAGTAAATACGCAGCAACCAGATACAATAATTATTACTACTAATAAAGATTGTTTTGTATCTGAAGCCCTCAAAAACTCAAACAATGAATCCTTTTTTTGTAAAATCAGAAAACAAAATACAGAATGCGCTATAAAACCCAAACTCCAAATTCCTGCTACAATCTGCCCAATTAAAATATTCAATTTGCTTGCAGAAAATTTACCAGCATTTAGTGTAAGTAAATCATAGTCTAAAGTATGTCCTGTCGGTCTTAATCCATTCATTATGTAAGGTTCAAATTTTTTACTTACAAAATTATGATTATTTTCTAATTTGTAAATATTATTTTCACATGCTTCCTGATACGCTTTAGAAGCCTTTGCCATTGCAATCCACACTAAAGACATAATAAAGCCAATAGTACTTATAATAAGCAGCAGCAAATTTATATAGAACAATTTGCTGTTAGAATAAATTTCTGTAAACATCTTTAGTAAAAGTGAACCATATCCAGTAAAACATAAAACCAAAAGAGAACTTAAATAAACAGACCTTTGCCAAAGATTATTTATTTCAGAATTGTAACGTTCATACATTTTATCGTAAATTTGGTCTATTCTTATTGGATTTTTTTTAGGTTTGCTCATTATAATTCCTGAACAGCACTTGTTATTGCATCTATAATATCCCTTGCATTGTTGGTAAGGTTATCTGTTTTTGAGACATAATAAAGTTCTTTTAAAAAAGCAATTTTTTCTTTTTTGATGTTATATGTCAGTAATTGTTTTACAATAATTATAATTAGGCAAATGGCTAAAACTAAAAATATAATGCATAAATTTTTGCCAAAACATTCATGAATTTGTTTAGCACAATATGAAATAGGAAGGACTGATAAACAACAAAGAAGCACACAAACAATATTTACAATACCAAATTTTAGACGATTTGATTTTTTTGTGATTGTACACTTAGTTTCTTTTGTCAGAGCATTCGTAGTTATACAAATATCAAATTTTTCTTCCATATAATTATACTCCTTCTAAAATATTATTCTTGTTCTGAAGCTCAATATGTTTTGTAAAATATTTAAAAGCAGCTTCTTCATGGTCTATAACAATAATGGTTTTTCCTTCTTTCACAAGTTCTGTTAAAAACTGTGCAACTTTATACATTTCATAATTATTTAACCCTCTAGAAGGCTCATCAATCCCCACAACAGATGAATTTGATTTTGCAATCACGGCCTCTGAACTCAGTAACAACATCTTTCACCAGAAAACGAGAATTGTTTCCGGTTACATAAACATCAACATTGGAAATATGCAGAAACGAATTAAGAACTTCTTCAAAGCCCTCCACCAGCTGAATTTCATCAAGAAGAACATAATACATGTCAGAATCTGTAATTGCGATTTTGCATATTTATAAAGTTTCAGTTTTTCTCTGTATTCTGCATATTCAAGATCATCAAGGGCAATTTTTATAATGTGATTCTGGGAAACACCCTCTGCAATCAATTGTTAGTAAAACAATTTAAACAGAAGATAGGATTTTCCGGAACGACGCAAGCCTGTAACGATTTTTATCATTTCGTTTTGTCCGGTAGAAAACAGTTTATCTAAATGTTTCAATTTCAAGTTTTATAAAAACAGTTAAAAAACTGTTGATAAATAAATAAAAAAGAAGCCGGAGTCAGTCACTGGCATGAGAAAAAATCGTCACGCACGAAGGTCGTATTTGCAGCTTAGTTTCAAGCAACGCTTTTTTATACCAGTGGCTGACGAAAAACTTAGTTTTAGTGATTTTATTAAAACTCGACATTCTCCTATATTATTTTTCTGCAGATTCCAGATTTTTTTTGCCCCAAAAAGAACTGCCCTGCCCAAAAAGCAAGGCAATTCTCTTTCTCTAAACAAATTTTCTAGAACTTAAGCAACCAACATTCCTTCGTTTGGTCTGTCTGTATCAGCTCTGTTATCGCTTTCAGCTGCATAAGTTGATTCACGACTTGATGTTCCAGCACCTGATGCTACAATTTTATTAACACCATTATCTGCTGGATTCCAGTTCCAATCCTGATCATTGCCAATTTTGTCAGTAGACATTTCTTCCAAAAAATTTGATGCGAAAACCTTCATGTTTTCCTCCTAAAAGTTATATATGATTTTTAATCCAATTAGCGATAGCATTTGAAATCTGCAAACCGCTTAATTGTTCAATCCATAAATATTGCCCAAGACAATTGATTTCTAAGAAAACCCACTTGTTTTCAGGCGTAACAATAAAATCTAGAGCACCATATTCAAGTCCTAAGACTTCTATCATTCTATTGACTTTTTCTTTAATTTCAGCAGGCGGTTCAATGGGAGCATGAGGAGTATGAGAAATATCATATCTTCTCCAGTCCTCATTTGCTTTTTTAGAAGCTTGAGAATCTATTTTGCAAACAAAATGCTCTTTCCCAACAACTGTATAACGAACTTCATATTGTTTTGTAATATATTCTTGAAGAACTAAAGGATTTTCTTCCGTTTCTCCAAATTTTTCTAAATCTGATTTTGTAATAACATTTGTATACAATCCGAGATATTCATTTCCAACTTCATAAATTTCTTGATTCATAAGTTTAAACAAACATTTTTCATGAACATTCATGAAATTTATCAAATCTAATTTCCTATTTGAAATAAGTGTATCTGGCATAACAAAACCAATTTCGTTTGCAACATCAAATTGATAATATTTATTTTCACCTTTATATGCTTTCCTAAGAGGATTCAACCAAGGAAGATTTTTCAACGAATTTTGAATTCCTAATAGTGTTTTATTCCATTCTCCTTTCCAAATTTTAAAGTCAGCACTAGACTCACTTTTTTCTTGCAAGGTTAGCTCCATAAACGGTCTCCTACACCAAACACAAGAAATTTGATTTGAATAAATATTTCCACTTTTACTGTCAATATTCCACATTCCATTTCTAAAAGAAACGTATGTGTTTTTTAATGATTCAACATCTTAATTAAAACGATAATATGGAACATTTTCCTTTTTGAGTTTTTCAATAACAACATCTGCATGGACATCAAATCTGTCCGTCATTATTAATACCATTCTTTTTTTCTCCATTTTATGGTCATTGAGCTTGTCGAAATGACAATCTTCTGTGGTTTCGATAGGCTCAACCACCGCATTTATCCATTTGTTAAAAATCCTTGTTTGACCGCAAGTTGTATGTGGTAGTCAAAATACTTTTCTACATTTTCTGTGTGGTCTACAACAACGACTGTTTTTCCTTCTTTTTGCTTTGACTTCAAGAAGTCCAGAATCAAGCCGATTTCTGTAACATTTAAGCCTTTAAACGGCTCATCAACACCGATTACTGTTGCCTGTGAACCCTCAAGTTTCAAAAGTTTTATTCGCACATTTTCACCGCCAGACAAAGAAGAAGTCGCCTGACCGATTTTTAAGTGACCTAGCGAAAGTTCATTTGCAACGGAAATATGCTTCATAATTTTTTTATCCAGACTGTCAAAGAAAACTTTTGCTTCAGCCACAGACATATTCCAGATGTCAAAAATATTCTTGTCTGCGATTTTGTATTTTTTTAAGTTTTGATTGAAACCAGTTCCGTCACATTCTTTGCAGGTGAATTTTTCATTTGCATAAATATTGAAACCATTCCCCGAACAAGCAGGACAGCAACCTTCATTTCCGCTTGAATTTGAAAAGAAAGATTTTGGCATTTCAAATTTCTTTGCAAACAGATTGAAAATAGGATTTGCAATTTCCAAAAGTGTCGCCACATTTGAATTCACATTTCCAGCGATTGGCTTTTGATTTATGTAAAGATACTGATTAAAAAATTTCGGGAAATATTCTCGAAGCAAAGTCGATTTTCCAACGCCAGAACGACCAGTAACAAGATTCAGGCAATTTGAAGCAATGTTCACATCTGCCCCAGCGTAGTTGTAAATGTTCTGCTTAATTTTTATGTTCAAAAATTCAGTCGGTTCAACAGTTTCAACTTTGTTTGTATAAACCTGAGAATCAATATATTTTTGAGCATCAATCAGATAACCGCCGTTCTCACCGCTTTTTTCACCGAGAGCAATAATATTTTCAGCAGAAGAAATGAATTTTCGGCTGTGGTCAACAACAATCACCGTATGCTTTTTTGAAAGTCCTTTCACATTTTGAAAAACGACTTCTTTTTCTTCTCCAGAAAGTCCAGCCAAAGGTTCGTCAAAAATAATTATCAAATCCGTAAGCTGAGTACAAAGCACCTGAATGAGCCTGAGTCTCTGCAACTCTCCACCAGAAAGAGAAGGAATTGTACGACTAAATGACAAATAACCAAGATTAAGCTCATTCGCCTTATTCAAGAAAACGCAAATAGAATCAATCAAACGGTTTATGTTTTTATCCTTTGCCTTTTTCTTCAGCTTTTCAAAAAATGGAATAAGATTTGTGAAAGGCGTTTCCATAAACTCGCCAATGCTCAAACCTTGGATTTTGTATTCCAAATGCTTTTCCGAATACTTCAAGCCGTTGCAGTCAGGACACTTCAAATCGCTGTAATAACTTTCAGGCAAAAATTTATCCGATGTAATTTCGGCCTTAGATTTTGTCATTGGAATTTCAGTCAGAACGCCATAATATTTTGTAGTTCGCTGAGCTTTGTAATTTCTGCTTCCGTAAACAAAATGAATCGTATATTTGCTGTCACTTTCACCACTCAAAAGCAAATTCAACTGTTCTTCTGGCAAATCTTCGATTTTTGTATTCAAATCGATTTTCTTTTCTTTACAGAATTTTTCGAGAATCTTTGTATAAAAATCACTTCTTCGCTGCCAGCATTTAAACGGATTTTCTGCAACAGTCTTCTTTAAATCAAGAATCTTACCAATATCCATCTGTCGAACAGTTCCCAGCCCATGACATTTCGGACAAACATTTTCTTCACGATTCAAAACAAAAAAATGCTCATCCATTCCAAGAATCAGAGCATACAAAGCAATAATTTTGTTGCTGAAAGAAAAATAAGTTCCAATTGTAGATTTTACATTACTATTGTAATTCGACTGCTTAATCGGAACAGTTGCAGACATATTTTCATATTCATCAACCTTATAAGACGGATCACTCATCTCGTCATAAAACATAGATAAATATTCCTGCAACCCGATTTTCGCAATCGTGTCATAAGCCAGAGAAGATTTTCCGCTTCCAGAAGGCCCCAAAATCAGATTAAGAGCATTCTTCTTTATGGAAACATCAATGTTTTTGAGATTATTTGTTTGAATACCTTTGATTATAATATTATTCAAAATTTAATCCTTCCAAACTAAAAATCATTTTGAAATTTTCTTTTTAACAATATCTTTTATAGGCTGTCTGCCTTGTAAATAGTTAATTTTATTAAAATTATAGTCTATGGGCCATATATATGCAAGTTTTTTTGGCTATAATTTCTACTTGTTATTTTAATTTATAATTCGATATTAATTTTTGTGAGTTTACGCACAAAATTTTTACAATAGATTTTTGTTCGTCAATATATAGACCCTCAAATATTTTTCAGTCTGACACAGCTTAATATTGACATTTCGATTTATAGGACTGATTGGAAATTAGAATGGCTACGCGAGAAATCTTTCCTCCAAATCCAAAAAGATCTCTTTCACTTTTAGATTTTACTATTGCTGTATCTGTGGATTTTTCCAGAGGGTAAATCAAGCCGCCTGTTTTTGCCGGCAGGATATGAAGATAGGTTACCAGCTGATGCAAATCATCACGAGAAAAATGAGCAGAATATCATCTGTTTCATCGCCATTAAGTCTCTTATATTTTGCATCCAAAACAAAATTTATTTCCGCCTGCTGCATACCCGCGCCAACTGTGTGATTATTGTCTTTAGCTTCAACGACAGCAACAGGAATATTAGGTTTATAATAAATGATTATATCAGCACGTTTTCGTTCACCATGCTTTGTCTTCTTTCCTTTAACAAAGATACGACCAGCTGTAAAAGATACTTCTTCTTTAAGCTGCGTCTGCTTATTCCAACCAGACTGTTCAATTGATGGGAGAATGTATTTTGTGATTATGTCGCGTTCAGAAAGTGATTTTTTATTGTTCATAGGTAAACGAATTATAACACGCATTTCGTTTTTCTCTCTATATCTTGTTATTTGCGTACGGCTGTTTGCTTAAATTACCGAAGCTGTTTGTTTTTAAATTTAAAAATATTTGAATTTCAACTTGAAAAAATAAATTTTCTAACTTTAGAATAATTTAAAATCAACTTTAAATTATTTTGATTTAAACTTAATTTTGAAATGTTTTGACATTAAATTTAACATGTCTGCTGATTTATTCAGTTTTTGTTTGCAGAAAACAAGGAAGAAAAGGAAAAAAGATGCTGAAAATAAAAACAATTCAAAACAACCTGAAAACAAGTTCAAATTCTTACAGCTTTTTAAGTGTGCCAGATAAAACTGTAGGGATGAAAGAAATTGCCAGGGCGATGACCGAATATAATTCTTCGCTTACGGAGCCGGATGCTTTGGCGGCGCTGGCAGTTTTGGAAGAAGTGATTGGCAAATTTTTGCAGCAGGTTTTACGGGTAAAATTGCCGTGGCTGCAAATGGTTTTTACTGCGCGCGGAACGGCTGCCGATTTTGATGAAAAGTTTAAGCCGGGTAAAAATGACCATAAATTTGTTTTAAGATTTAACGCTGATAAAGAAATGGAAGAAAAGCTTTCTGTTTCCGTTGATTTTAAAAGCGAAGCAGGGGAGCTTGTTTCTTTGCCTGTGATATTTGCGGTAAGACCAGTTATGCAGGATGGAACAGAAGGAATTTTGCCTGCCGAAACTGCAACAGGAAGTGTCCTTAGAATTCGCGGTGATTATTTAGGCTATGATTTTGAAGATGAAAAACAGGGCGTGTTTTTAACAAATGTAAAAGATTCTTCCATTAAATATAAGGCTTCAAGATTTTTCCGGAGAACAAAAAATACAATAGATTTTGAAATTCCGTCAGATGTCGTTGAAGGCACTTATTCTTTATCTGTTGTTGTTCAGGGCGTGCAAAACCGTTATATGAAAGCCGGCGCCGGCGAAACCCTGATGATTAGTTAAGCCGCGTCAGGCAACAAAGCCTTGCTGAACTACTGGACAAAATCCACCACGGCGGCGGTTGCTTCGCCGGCATAAATGCTTTTGCGCATGGCATAAGGATTTTTCAATTTGGTAATCTGGTTGCGGATATAGACGATGTTGTTTTTCAGCAGATTGCGGTTAATTTCGTTCTGCGCAAGAACCTTGTTCTGCAGGTTAAGCAAATCGGTGCGCATCTGCGGAATTAGTTCTTCTTCCTGCGGATAAACGTTGCGGTACATTTCTTCAATTGGCTTGATTACCCGCTGAAGATTTGTAATGTTGTGAACAATCTGCTGTTCAAGTTCTGCCTGCGCGGCTACAACATCGGCGTCATTTGCCTTTATGCTTGTTTCCTGCTTTTCCAGAAGCGCCAGATATTCCTGAAACTTTCCGCGCTGCATTTCCAGCAGATGCCGAAGGCGGCGCAAAATTGCTGCGCGTTCATCAATTTCTTCCTGAGTTAATGTAAGTGTTTCAGTCATAAGCTTTTACCTGTAAAAAAAAGAACTTAACCGACGAAAACGCCGGTTAAGAATATATGCTAGCCGCTAATGTTCAAGCCTGCAGAAACAGGCCGTAATTCGCTTGCAGAATTGAGGACAACTTCTGCCCATGTGCTTCTTAACTGAAGCATCATTTCCTTTACAAATGCAATTTTTTCTTTGTCAAAAGAAACGTTTGCATTCAGCAGTTCCTGGTTAAAATAAATGTAAAGATTCATCAAGTTTTTGGAAATATCACCGCCTGCTTCCATGTCAAGCGAAACCATCAGTTCGGTAATAATTGCCTGAGCTTTTACAATATTCTTGCCAAAAAGCTCAATGTTTTGTGGTTCAATTTTTGAATCTTCGTTGAATTTGTCGATGGCAGATGCAAGCTGACGAATACATTCGTCGTAAAGCATTACAATCAGTTTTCCCTGACTTGCTGTCTTTACTCCTGCTTCTTTATATGCACTGTATCCCTGAGTAAATCCCACCTTTTTACCCCCTTTTGTTGCATAAAGTTTAGGTAGACGTGTCTACACCGATTTTATCGGAACAAGGAAACGCCCACTTTAACTGTTTTTGAAAAAATTATCAAAAAACAGCATTTCTCTTCCTATTAAACAAAGTAAAAACCAGACGTGAGAGCAAAGTTTTTTCCATTAAATACCGGTAAACTCTCGACTTTACCATTTTATTTTCGTATATTTTGTAAAGAAGCTATACGATGAGGAAATGAATGAGCGAAGATAACAAAGACAAAAAAAATAACGAAGACCCATTTGATTTTTTCAAATTGTCTACCGACCCCAACGACAAAGGACCGGGCAAAAAACCTAAAATTCCATTTTGGGTAATTGCTTTAATTGGAATGAGTGTAATTTTATTGTTCAATGTTTTTACAATGAGCAAAACTGATACGACAATTTCTTTTTCTGATTTTAAAAGACTTATTGAAAACGGAACGATTGTAAGAGTTGATTTAGGTCAGAATTACTTTGTAGGCTATACAAGCGCAGCAGACGATTCCATTGAAAGCACGGATGCACGCAATTCCGGCGGTATTTATTCCATTATAATGAACACCCGGCAGGGCAGTGAATACCGTACGGCTGCAATCTGGACTGAAGATTTCCTGAAACTTCTGGATTCGCACCACGTAACGTATAAGGCCGTTGTAAAACAGAACAATTTCATTCTTGAAATTATTTTGAACTGGGTAATTCCTTTCGGGCTTTTGTACTTGATGTACCGCCTTCTGTTTAAAAAATTTGGCGGCGGCGGTATGGGCGGCATGGGTCTGTTTGGTGCAGGCGGCAGCCGCAACAGTGCAGTTGAAGAAGGCAAGGTCAAAACCCGGTTCAGCGATGTTGCCGGCGTTGACGAAGCAAAAGAAGAACTTGTTGAAGTTGTAGACTTTTTGAAGTCTCCTAAAAAATATACAGATATTGGCGGCAAAATACCGAAAGGCGTTCTGCTGGTTGGACCGCCAGGTACCGGTAAAACACTTCTTGCCCGCGCCGTAGCAGGCGAAGCCGGCGTTCCTTTTTTCCGTATCAGCGGAAGTGACTTTGTAGAAATGTTTGTCGGTGTCGGTGCAAGCCGTGTCCGCGACCTTTTCCGCCAGGCACGCGAAAAAGCGCCGTGCATCGTATTCATTGATGAAATTGATGCCCTTGGTAAAAGCCGCGTAAACGGTTTTGGTGGCGGCAACGATGAACGCGAACAGACTTTGAACCAGCTTCTGGTAGAAATGGACGGTTTTGACAACGAAAACGGTTTGATTCTGCTTGCCGCAACCAACCGCGCCGATATTCTTGACCCGGCGCTGCTTCGTCCCGGCCGTTTTGACCGTCAGGTTCCGGTAGAAAAACCGGACGTAAAAGGTCGCGAAGACATTCTGCGTATTCACGCTAAAAACGTAAAACTTGAATCTGATGTGGATTTTGTAAGCGTTGCCCACGGAACTACCGGTTTTGCAGGCGCAGACCTTGCAAACGTTGTAAACGAAGCGGCTCTGCTTGCCGTGCGCAACGGTCATAAAAAAGTAAGCATGTCCGATTTTAACGATGCGATTGACAAAGTAAGCATTGGTCTTAAGAAAAAATCGCGCAAGGATAACGAAAAGGAAATACGCCTTGTTTCTGTGCACGAAACCGGTCACGCCCTTGTCGGCGCGTTTACGCCGGACTATCCGCCGGTTAACAAAATTACCGTTGTTCCGCGCAGCCACGGCGTTGGCGGTTTTACCCAGTACCGCGAGCAGGAAGAAAAGAATTTTCAGACGCGCAACGATATGCTGAACGAAGTAGATACTTTGCTTGGCGGTCGTGCCGCGGAAGAAATCCTTCTGGGCGATGTAAGTACCGGCGCTTCAAACGATATTGCCCGCGCCACGGACATTATCAAGCGCATGATTGTTGACTTCGGTATGAGCGACAAGTTCAGAAACATGACGCTTGGCAAAGGTGTTTTGGGCAATCCGGGGGGCGAGCCTGTTCTTATCCGTGAATTTTCTGAAGAAACCCAGAAGTTCATTGATGACGAAATTGCCCACATGATTGACGAGCGCTATAAAAAAGTTCTTGCATTGCTTTCTGAACACAAGGAACTGCTTGAATATATTGCAAGCCGCCTGCAGAAAGTTGAAACAATGGACGGCAAAGAGTTTGCAGAAATTGTCAATGCCGAAAAGAACCTGAATGCGCTTGCAGTACCGGCAGAAAACGTTGCTGAACCGGCTGAACAAACCGCAGCAGAAGAAAATGCTGCCGCAGAAACAGCCCCGGCTGAAGAATCTGCTGAAGCAGGCGAAAACGCTTAAAATATTTTAGAAAACTAAAACAATTCCAAAATCGCCTCAATTCCGGGGCGATTTTTTTGTCCGTACCGGCATTAAAAAATATCGGAATTTGCTGATATATTGACTGTATGCCGGGTTTCTGCTTTACTGTAGTTACACTTTTAAATTTTTAAAACTTCAATATAGAGGGCTTTTTGTTTATGAAAAAGGCTTTTGCAATTTCTTTGCTTTGTTTTTTTTCTGCAGCAGCGGTTTTTTGCCAGCAAATTTTAACGGCTGGTGCGTTTTTTCAATCTGTTTCTGAATATTACGGCACAATAAAAGATTACGAATCTGCAATTACGATTAAAGAAAATAATACAACGATGCGCGGACAGGTTTCTTTTAAGCGGCCGAATCTTTTGCGTATTGATTTTACAAATCCGGAATCGCAGGTAATTTGCTTTAACGGCGATTTGCTGACCATTTATCTGCCGCGTTCCCGTGCGATTTTTAACCAGACCGTTTCCGGCGGTAATTCCGGCGCAAATCTGGCAACACCTCAGGGTCTTTCGCTGATGAGCCGCTATTATTCAATTGCCTACGAAACCGGGCAGCAGGCAGTACCGCTTGAAGAAGGCTCTTCTGAAATGGTTGTAAAACTGATACTTTCACGCAAAAGCACTTCAGAAGGTTTCCGTTCCATTAAACTTTCAATTGACCCCAATACAAAACTTATCCGCCGTATTGAAGGAATTTCAACCAGCGATGCGACATTTATTTTTGATTTTACCGATTACCGCTTGAATACCGGAATGCCGGATACTCGTTTTATTTACGAAGCACCTTCTTCGGCAAACAATTACAACAACTTTTTGTATACAACAGAATAAGGAAATATATTTATAATGGAAAGTTTTGGCGAAACCCTTAGAAAAACACGCGAAGCAAGAGAACTTGATCTTGAAAGGGTATCTAGTGAAACAAATATTACTGTAAATTATCTTGATGCCTTGGAAAAAGAGATGATTACAGTTTTTCCAAGCGAATCTTATTTGATTGGCTTTTTGAAAAATTACAGCGAATACTTAAATTTAAACCCAGACCAAATTGTAAATATGTACCGGGCGATGAAAATTCAGATTGAAGCCGCCCCGTTAGACAAGCTTCTGGAACCTCCGAAGAAAATTCCGTGGTATTTGATTATTTGCATTACTTTGGGCGTGGCAATTTTAAGCGTTGCTGCGGTTCTTATTGTAAAATCCAACACGAAGCGCGCCGCAATGCGCGACGAAATTGTTTTAACCGTGCCGGAACACAGCACCTATAAAGTAAGTACAAAGCCGATTCAGAAACGCCTTTATGCCGGCGATTTGATTGAAGTTTATATAACTGAAGACAAAGAACCTTTCGTTTTGACCGTTAACGATACATCGGGCGTTTTAATTTTGGATACGCCGATGGGAACGCAGGTTGTAGAACTTGGCGAAGAATCTGAAATTGATCTGGACGGAAATATCGGCGGCGAACTGAGCATTTTCCTTTCTGATATTTCGCGTACTGATTCGGCACGCGGCGCAGAAGTGCAGATGCTGGTAATTTCGCCGGAAGCAGAAAATACCGTAACCGAAATTCAGCCGAAAACTGAAGAATCTGCAAGTCTGGTTACCGAACTTGTAGCAGAAACCACAGCTTCGGGCTTAAAGCGCACTATCGTTTTTGAAGGCGTAAGTGCTTATCCTGTAACGCTTAATGCTAACTTCCGAAACCAGTGTATGTTCCGGTACAAGGTCGACAACAGTTCTCCTGTAGAAAACTTCCTTACGACAAACCAAAACGTAAGCATTTCTGCAAACAACGGCTTCAGAATCTGGATGTCTAACGCAAACGCCGTAAAATTGCAGGTTATCGGCGGCGGTCGTTCTGTAGATTTGGAAATCGGTCGTCCGGGTCAGGTTCTTGTTGAAGACATTAAGTGGATTAGAGACGACGACGGAAAATACAAACTGGTGGTAATGGAAGTTGAATAATCAGCTGTTTTTTTTAGACCAGCACGGTTGTGCCAAAAATCAGGTTGACGGTGAATTATTGATTGGGCGGCTGGTCAATTTGGGCTGGCAGCGCACCGAAAACCCTGAAGAAGCAGCGTTAATCATTGTAAACAGCTGCGGTTTTATAAATTCTGCAAAAACAGAATCTTTGGATTCTCTCATTCAGGCTAAAAATGCATACCCGAACGCAAAAGTTGTGCTTGCAGGCTGTCTTGCAGAACGCTACGCAGAAGAATTAATGGAATCGCTGCCGGAAGCTGACGCATTTTTGGGTAACGGCGACCTTAGTCTGTTAGACCAGTGCATAGAAAACTTATTCGGCGGAAAACGCGATGCATATATTGCGCCTCAAAAAGGCGTTTGCTGCGGCGACCGCCCGGAATTGCTGAATTTTTCCGGCAGCGCCTATGTAAAAATAACGGAAGGCTGCAACAACTGCTGTTCATTCTGCGCAATTCCGCTAATCCGCGGTTCACTTAGAAGTAGACCAGAAAAAGAAATCATAGAAGAAATCAAACAGCTTTTAAGCCGCGGCGTAAAAGAAATAAACCTTATCGGGCAGGATCTTGCAAGTTACGGCAAAGATTTGGCAGAAACCGAAAACACCAAAAGTCCGTTAGCCGTTCTTCTGGAAGAAATTACAAAGATTACAGGTGATTTCTGGCTGCGTCTTCTGTACATTCACCCTGATAATTTTCCGGCTGACATTTTGCCGGTTATTGCCGGTGATTCTCGCATTTTGCCTTATTTTGATGTGCCGTTTCAAAGCGGCGACGACCAGATTATTCTGCAAATGAACCGCCACGGCAGCAGTGCAAAATATATCGAACTTGTAGAAAATATCCGCAAGGTTTTGCCAAACGCGGTTTTGCGCACCACCTTTTTGTGCGGTTTTCCCGGCGAAAGCGATAAACAGTTTGAAAATACCAGAAAATTTTTAAGCGCAATTCAACCCGATTGGTCAGGCTGCTTTGATTACAGCCCGGAAGAAGGTACGCCTGCCGCCGAGTTTGACAGGCAGGTTCCAAACCGAAAAGCTAAAAAGCGCTGTAAAATTCTTCAGGAAACACAGGAAGAAATAACCAGTGAACGCTTGCAGCGCCATTTGAACCAGAAATGTCAGGTAATTATTGAAGAAATTGTGCCGGTTAAAGAGGGCGAAGAAACTGGTTTTGTAATTGGGCGCAGCTGGTTTCAGGCACCGGAAGTTGACGGCGCTACGGTTGTTCAATATGACGCGACAAGCCCGGCGCAATGCGAAAAAATTGCGGTTGGCGCAAAAATTTTTGCACAAATTACCGGTATTCGTGGTGTCGATATTGAAGGTTTTATGATATAATAAATTTACTCGCATAAATGCGGGTTAAGGCAACGCTGTGCAGTTGTTTTGTTAGGGGGAACATAAAATGGAAAATTCAGCAACACCGCTTATTTTGTCTGTTGACGATGACGCAGTATTGAGCGTTCACGTAAATTCATCATTAAAAAAGTTTTATCAGGTTGTTTCAGTTAATTCGGCAGAAGCCGCATTCGCTTTTTTGAAAGATAAAAAGGTTGACTTGATCGTTCTGGACGTTTTGATGCCGGGCATGAACGGGCTTCAGATGTATAAGCTTTTGCGTCAGGACGAAGCAACAGCAAATATTCCTGTAATTTTCTTAACAGGCTCTACAGATGAAGAACTTGTTGAAGAATTGATTAAGTCGGGAGCAGACGATTTTATCAGCAAACCTGTTTCACCGGCTGAACTTTTAATGCACGTTCGCAATCAGTTAGAAAAAAGCAAAAAGAAATAAAAGCTGAAACAGCAAAATATTTCGCACCTTTCTAAAAAAAAGATGATTCCAGCTGAAAAATATTTAGAAATTCTCAATCCGGAGCAGCGAGCCGCAGTTGAACATACCGGCTCGCCATTGCTTATTCTTGCCGGTGCCGGTTCCGGTAAAACGCGCGTAATTACCACAAAAATTGCATGGCTTATTGGCGAGCAGGGTTACGACCCGCGCAGTATTTTGGCGGTAACTTTTACCAAAAAAGCCGCAAACGAAATGCGCGAGCGTGCCTGTTTTTTGAATGAACACGCCCAGTTTTCTCAAATCCGTACATTTCACTCTTTCGGTTCGTGGTTTTTGCGCATTTTTTCGGAATACACGCGCCTTTCTTCTTCGTTTACAGTTTACGATGATGACGATGTTCTTACGCTTATTGCAAAAAGTTCGCCGCAGCTGACGCGCGTGCAGTGCGCCCATTTTGCGGCGTTAATTTCCAGAGCCAAAGACTATTGCCTTGCACCAGATGAAGTTGACAAAAGCGGAATGTTTTCCAGCGAACCGTATTTTGCAGAAATTTATCAGGCTTACGAAGAACGTCTTGCAGAAACCGGCAATGCCGATTTTGGTGATTTGATTTATTTGCCTGTAAAGCTTCTGCGCGAAAACCAGACGGTTCTGGAACAGATTCACCGGCGGTTTAAGGTAATAATGGTAGACGAATATCAGGATTCCAACGTTGCCCAGTTTGAACTTTTAAAACTTCTGGTTGGGCCTGAAACTTATGTTTGCGTTGTTGGCGACGATGACCAGTCTATTTACAGTTTTCGCGGTGCAGAAGTTAAGAATATTTTAACCTTTCAGCAAAGTTTTGAAGGTTCGCAGCTTATAAAGCTGGAACGGAATTACCGTTCGGTTTCGCCTATTTTAAAGGCGGCAGATCAGGTAGTTGCCAACAACAGCGAACGTCTGGGCAAAAACTTGCAGTCGGAGCGCGGCGACGGTAAAAAACCTGTAGTAATTTTTTTAGGAAATCAGGACGAGGAATGTGCGTTTTGCGCCGAACTTATTCAGCAGGCGCATAAAAAAGGCTGTCCCTATCAGGATTGGGCGGTTTTGTACCGGACAAATGCCCAGTCACTCGGTTTTGAAACCGAATTTTTGAACCGGAAAATACCATATAAGGTTGTGGGCTCGCTGAAATTCTACGACCGCGAAGAAATTAAAGACCTTTTGGCATATTTGGCGCTGGCACTTAATCCGCGGGATGAAATTTGTTTCAGCCGTATTGTCAACAAACCGGCGCGCGGTTTGGGCGCAGTAACCCAGCGCAAAATAATAGAAACCGCCCGTGCCGCGTATGCCGCAATTCAGCAGGGCGAAATTTACGGCGCAAACTTTCCAGATTCAGCAGCCGGCGGCGACAGTGGAACTTTAGATTTTTCAGCTGCGCCTAAAAAACAGTACGGACTTTTGGACGCCTGCCGGGCACTTTTGCCAACCTTGCCGGCAAAAGCCAAAAAGGGCATGAAAGAATTTCTGGAAGTTATGGACGGCATAATTGAAGATCTGGACGCGGCAGACTTGCAGACCAGTTCTTCGGTTAGCGACCAGGTAAAGCTTTTGGCAGACGCGGCGGCTGGCACTTACGACCATAATCTGGCGCCAAACCCGGAAGAAACTCTGGCGGCTTTTATTGAAAACCTGATAAAAATAAGCGGCTTGGGCGAATATCACGCAAGTCAGGATGAAATAGCAGGAACGCAGCGCAGTGCAAATATGCAGGAACTTGCAAACAGCGCAGTTTTGTATCAGAAAAACCGCGCCGGCTTAACTTTGTTTTTTGACCACATCGAACTGGACCGTTCCGTAAGCGAAAACGAAGACGCTGCCGACGCAGTAACTTTGATAACTTTGCACAACACCAAAGGTCTGGAATTTCCGCGGGTAATTATCAGCGGAATAGAGCAGGGCGTTTTTCCCCGTGGCAACAAAATTGAAGACGAGCTTGAAGAAGAACGCCGGCTTTTTTATGTTGGAATCACCCGCGCCAAAGACGAGCTGTATTTAAGTACCTGTTCAACGCGCCGGCTTTACGGACGCACCGAATGGATGGAGCCGAGCATTTTTCTTTCCGAATTAAGCGCATCGTCAGTGGAGATTGTGGGCAAAAAACCTGCGCGCTTTCATTTTGCAAAAGAAGAAGGCACAAAAAGCCAGGATAACGGCGGCGACGAATATTTGAACGGTTCAGGCGGAAACAGCGCTTCCGGCGACCCTCTTCTGGAATACTGGAAGCCGGGCACGAAGATTTATCACGATGATTACGGCTATGGTTTTGTTACAAAAGCCACTTACGACAACGACGATTTGCTTATAACCGTTCATTTTGAAACCGGCATGACAAAAAACATTCTGCCGGAATACAAATCTTCGCAAATTATGCGCATCGGGCAGTAACCCGGCTTAAATCAATGAATTGAAACAAATTAAAAAATATTTTATGATGAAAAAATCATTTTGAGAGGCAAATATGAGTTCTGAAAAAAGCAAAATTGATGAAACAACCCTTGAAGCCTTGCTTTATCTTTCACGGCTTTCTCCCGAAAGCACAAATATGCAGGTTTTAAAAAGTCAGGTTGACCAAATTGTTGAATATTTTGACGTGTTATCTGAATACGATGACAACGAAAACCCTTACGATGCATATCCTGCAACCGTCGCTGACAAACTTCGTCAGGACGAAATTGTAGCAGGTCTTGAAATTAAAGATGTTAAAAAAATTACTCCGGAATTTTTGGATGGTTATTTCCGCGTACCAAAAGTGCTTGGTGGCGGCGCTTAGTTTTAGTTTGCAAAATTAATTGAAAATTGGAGTTTTTGATGAATTATAGTGAAATGTCTGTTGCCCAGTTACAGACTCTTTTAATAGAAGGAAAATGCACCAGTTCTGAACTTGTTGCATTTTTCAAAAAAAGTGTTGAAGACGACAATACTTCTGCCGTGCCGCTGAAAGGTTTTCTGGAAGTATATGCCGATGTTGAAAAAAAAGCTCAGGCTGCTGATGCAGAAATAGAAGAAGCCCGCAAAGCCGGCGAAAGTGCCGTAAAGGCGCTTTTTGAAAAAAAGCCGTTTTTGGGCATTCCTTTTGGCGTAAAAGACAATATTTCGGTACAGGGCAAATCATGCACCTGCGGCAGCCGCATTTTGAACGGCTACATTGCCCCGTATAACGCAACCGTCGTTCAGCGTCTGGTAAACGCCGGCGGTATTCCGTTTGGGCGCACCAATATGGACGAATTCGCCATGGGTTCTTCTACCGAATATTCATGCTACGGCGCAACCCACAACCCGGTAAACCGCGCCTACGCACCGGGCGGAAGTTCGGGCGGTAGTGCCGCTGCTGTTGCCGGCGGTCAGGTTCCGTTTTCTTTGGGAACAGAAACCGGCGGTTCGGTACGTTTACCGGCTGCATACTGCGGAATTTACGGTTACAAACCGACTTACGGTACATTAAGCCGCTGGGGCGTTGTTGCCTTCGGTTCAAGTCTTGATCAGGTTGGTTTGTTCGGTAAAGAACCAAAAGACATTGCGTTGCCTCTTTCTGTTCTTGCCGGCGAAGATTTTTACGATGATACTTCCAGCGATACAGATGTTTCTGCCTGTAAAGAATTAAAGGCTGCTTCGCTGAAAGGAATGAAAATTGCAATTCCAAAGCAGTTTATGCAGGCTGAAGGTCTGGACAGTCAGATTGCGGCGCGTTTTGAAGAAGCAAAGGAATGGTTTGTTTCTCAGGGTGCAACTTTGGAAACTGTAGAAATTCCTGTTCTGGATGCCGCGATTGCAAGTTATTACGTAATTGCACTTTCTGAAGCTGCAAGTAACTTAAGCCGTTTTGACGGTATCCGCTACGGCGACCGCAAGGATCCGGGCGAAGGTTATGACGAATTGTATGTTGCAACACGCAGCAACGGTTTCGGACCGGAAGTAAAACGCCGTATCGTAATCGGTAACTACGTTCTTTCTACACACTTTTCCGGCGACTGCTACAAAAAGGCGATGACTGTTCGCGCACGCATTCAGCGTGATATTTCTAAAGTGCTTGAAAGTTACGATTTTATTTTGTGCCCGACAAGCCCGACCACAGCTTTTAAGCTTGGTGAAAAAGTAGACGACCCGATGGCTATGTACCTTTCAGACCTTTTTACAACTTTTGTAAACCTTGCACGTGTTCCGGCAGTAAACCTGCCAACCGCCTGCACTGCCGAAGGTTTGCCGGTGGGTATTCAAATTGCTGGTGCGCATTTTAAAGATGCAAAGTTGCTTGAAATTGCCCAGACCTGGCACGAAGCACATCCAGAAATTGCTAAAAATATTGCAAATGTTGCGAGGGCTTCAAAATGAGTGTAGACAAATACGAAATTATTATCGGCTGCGAAATTCACTGTCAGCTTTTAACAAAAACAAAAGCCTTTTGCGCTTGCGAAAACCGTTACGGCGGCATGCCGAATACCCGCGTTTGCCCGGTTTGTCTGGGTTTGCCCGGCGCAATGCCGCGTGTAAGCAAAGGTTATGTAGAATTGGGTGCAGTTGCTGGTCTGGCACTTAACTGTAACATTGCCGAATTTACAAAATTTGACCGCAAGCACTATTTTTACCCGGACTTGGTAAAAGGCTACCAGATTACCCAGTACGATATTCCGCTTTGCGCCGACGGTTACGTTGACTTGCCGCAGAACGACGGCTACAAGCGCGTGCGCATTGAACGCATTCACCTTGAAGAAGACGTTGGAAAAAGCCTTCACCTTGAAGGCGCACACAGCTACATTGACTATAACCGCAGCGGTACGCCGCTTATTGAAATTGTTACCAAGCCTGATATGTGCCAGCCGGAAGAAGCTGCGCTTTTCATGCAGACCGTTCAGGAAATTTTGCGCTATGTTAACGTTACTGAAGGCAACCTTGAAGAAGGTAATATGCGCTGCGACGCAAACATCAACCTTAAGATTTGGGAAAACGGAAAAGAATACCGTACGCCGATTTCTGAAATCAAGAACCTTAACTCTTTCCGTTCAATTCGCGAAGCCTGTACTTACGAAGTTAAGCGCCAGCTGGAAGAATTTGAAAACGACCGTCAGGAATATGTGGCAGGTTTTAAACGCACATTGGGCTGGGACGAAGCTAAGGGCGTAACCGTTGCCCAGCGTACAAAAAACAGTTTTGTAGACTACCGCTTTGTAGTTGAACCAGATATTAAGCCTTTTACCGTTTCACGCGAACTGGTAGAAGTTGCCCGCAGCAAAGTTGGCGAACTGCCGGAAGCAAAACGTATCCGCTTAAAGAAAGAATTCGGACTTTCGGATTTTGACGTACAGACTTTAACAACCAGCCGCGCTTTGGCTTTGTGGTTTGAAGAATGTGCAAAACTCAGCAAAGATCCTAAAAAAGCTGCAAACTGGATTCTGGCAGAACTGCTTGCCGTTTTGAACGAACGCAGCCAGAAAATTACCGATATTGCAATTACACCGGCACATATCGCCGAGCTTGTAAACAAAGTTGCAGACGGCGTAATTACTTCAAGACAGGCAAAAGACGTTTTTGCAGAAATGATTGAAACCAGCAAAATGCCGGGCGAAATTATTGCAGAAAAAGGTCTTGCTGCCACAACCAACACCGATGAAATTGCGGCTTTTGTACGCGAAGTAATTGCAGAAAATCCTAAGGCAATTGAAGACCTTAAAAGCGGCAAATCAAATGTTGTCGGCTGGCTGATGGGTCAGGTTATGAAAAAATCTAAAGGCAAAGCTACTCCGGCGGCAGCAACCAAGCTGTTAAACGAAGAATTGGCAAAGCTTTAATTTTTTAATTGAAAAGCAGACGCTGCTTTTGCGGTGTCTGTTTTTTTTCGTCGTTTTAATTTTGTAGAATTTTTAGAACATTAAAAGGAAATGCAAAAATAATGGAAAACTTTGACTTTGAAAGCGAAATCACAAAGCGTTATGGTCAAATCAGGCGCGCCCGAGGCAATTTTTTGTATACGCAAAAAAACGTACGGCTTTTGGATATGTATTTGGATAACGGCGCGTCGATTTTGGGCTGGAGCAAAGGACAAAGCCGCCTATTTTTGAAAAACACCCTTGACCGCGGTTTTAGCGCCGCCTTTACAAACGGCACGCCTGCAAACCTGAACCGCGCGCTGAAACAGCTTTTCGCCGGTTTTAATGTTTTTAAAATCTATTCCTGCCGCGAAGACTTGCAGAATGCATTTGAAGTTTATAAAGACTTTTGCGCAAAAACCGGCACGCCAAATGCACAAGCTGAAAATTTAACAGTATGGCGCCCGTGGCAAAACTTTGCCGCTTCTGTCATTGCAGAAAACCTGAATTGCTTTGCCTTTGTACTGCCTTTCAGCTGGAACGGCGCACAGGTTTTTGCCTGCAAAACCGATAACCCGGAAGCATTGTGCGCACTTTTGCCAGAAGACGAGCCGGTTAACAAACCGCTGGAAGCGGCATATTGCCGAAGCATTTACGACCTTATTGCAGAATTATCAGTACGAAGTGCCGAACAGTATGCCCAGTATGATGAAATACTGGAAAAATACTGGAACCGGCAGGGTGCGTATTTGCTGCCAAAAGCAAGTGCCGATAAATACAAGGATTTTTTTATTTATTGTCTGGAAAACCGGGTTTTAATTTCTCCATATTATGAAAAGCCTTCAATCGTTCCTTTCGGCATAAGCGCCGGTTCGCTGACCGCAATAAAAAACAGCAGTTTTCAGCTGTAAAATGCATAAAAAAAGCTTGCCTGTTGCGGCAAGCTTTTTTTATAAAACAGAAAGAATCTTTTCAAATCTTATAAAATCAGGATTTTTCTTATTTTGCCATGATTTTATCTGGTGAAATATTTTTTAAGCGGATATTCATGTAATTCAAAGTGCCGGTTGCGGCAACGTTCTGCGCATTAAAGCCTTCCCAAGTGTCGCTGTTAAAAAGCTGCAATTCACTTTCGTAAAACAGCGGAATAAGCGCGCATTCTTCTTCAATTGCAAGATTTTCAGCCTGTTTCAGCAAATCATGGCGCTGGTCGCCGGTGCACAGCGCAGCCTGGCGCATAAGGGCATCAAACTTTGGATTATTATATTTGCCTGCATTTTCTGCATCGGTACTAATCAGCTGTTCCAGAAAACTTGCGCCATCGCTGGTAAAACTTTGCCAGCCGCCGCGGCACAGTTCGTAACCGTTGCGCCGGCGTTTTGCAGAAAAATGCGCCCAGTCCGCATCTTCAATGTTTACGGAAATACCAAGATTTTCTTTCCAGCAGCGCGCCAGATAATTCATCACGCTGAGATGGCGCAAGTCTTCGGTGTTTGTTACCAGCGTCAGTTCTGGAAAATTTTTCCCGGCAGGATAACCGGCAGCGGATAAAAGTTCTTTCGCCTTTTCTGCATTAAAAGCTTCGTTACCGTTTTGCCATTCCTGCAGCGGCACAATCGAAGTTGCTTCAATTGCCTTGCCGTCTAAAACATCTTCAACCAGAATCCGGCGGTCAATTGCAAGACTAAGCGCCTTGCGAACCTTTACGTCATTCAGCGTACCGTGGTTGTTGTTGATGTAGCAGTAATGCACAACCGGCTGCATAACTTTCTGCAAATTCCTGTCGCCTGCAACAAGGCCGTAAGAATTTTCCGGCACCTGTGCAATCCATGCAATCTTGCCGTCCTTAAAATCCTGATATACCGAACTTGAAGCGCCGGCGGGCAAAAATATCAGCCGTGCCAAAGCCAGATTGCTGTGATTCCAGTATTTGCGGTTTTCGGTCAGGTTAACGGTTCCGTTATTTTCCTTGCTTAAAAGCTTGAAAGGTCCGTTGCAAACCAAAGCATCGGAATCTGCCCACGCCTGTCCGGCGGCATCTACCACGTGCATGGGCAAAACCGCAAAAGCGCTGGTTGCAAGGCATTGCAGGGCATCGGGGCGGGGCGAAGTAAAATGCAGTTTTATGGTTGAATCGTTTACAATTTCAATACCAACCGCGCTTTCGTCGCACTGGTTAACAGAAAATGCGTACGCGCCTTTTATCAATTCGGTCATAAGGAATTTTTTGCTGTTAGTGCTGTTCTGCAAAAGGTACAGCCACGATTTTTTCACGGTTTCGGCGGTAATCGGTGTGTCGTCCGTCCAGCTGGTTTTGCGCAAAATTAGGGTCAGCGTGCGGTTGTCGCCGGAAAAATGCCACGCGGCGGCTAACCCCGGCTGGGGCTGGTTTGTTTCGCTGTTTATTGTTACCAGACCTTCGTAAAGCGCGGCATAAATGCGTTCGCTTTCGGCGCTGGTTATTTGGGCTGGGTTAAAAGTTACGGCGCCTGTGCCGTTTGCAATCGTAAAAGTGTTTGCCGCCATGTTCTTTACACAGCTGCTGAATAAAATTGAAATGCTTAAAGCCAGAAATGCACAAAATGAATGTTTTAAAGATAATTTCATAGGCAAAGTTTAACAAATTTTAAGGGCAGTTGTCGAGTTTAAAAAACTTGTATTATTTTGCAATTATCATTGAGAATTTCTTTTATCAAATACAACACATTTTTTGTCATGCTGAACTTGTACGCCAAGCAATAGTTTGAAACAAAATCACGCAGCAAAAGCACGAACACTTCTTCGTCAGGGGCTGGAACAAAGAATTATAAATTGCCGGACTTTACAGCACCGCAGATTTGTCTATAAACGTAAGATTTCATAAAAAAGCCCCTGCATCTTCTGCATGCAAGGGCTTTTTTTTAGAATTCAGCTAATAATATTTCAGGCTTCTATTGGTTCCTGCTGAATGTTTGAATTGTTGATTTCGTAAATATTTTCCATAACAAGGGCAGCTTTTGCGCAATGCCGCGGGTCAATCGTATGGAAGGCAAACATTACGTCCTGCACGTAAATCTGAAAATTGTTGCCCGGCGTATACGGAATGTAGCGCAGCTTGTTCGGGTCAAATTCAATTTCTTTCTGTTCGCCAAAATATTCACCGCTGTAAACATAGGCATCGCGGCAAATATGCAAAATACCTACGCCGCATTTTTCAATTTTCTTGGTCTTGCGCACTTTCATTTCGCTGCTGCCGTTTGGTATAACCGTGTCATTTTCAGAAAGCTGGCGCAGTTCTACCGGAATGAACAGGTCAAAATCGCCGTCTTCTTTAATTATCTGGTTTTCTACGGTGCGCTGACCGTTGTACCATTCGCCGATATGGGCATAATGCTGTTTTTCGCCTGCCCATGAAAGATGCGCGGTTTCGGTATATTCTGCACTGCAGCCGCAGCTTGTACAGAAAATGGAATTTTTTGCAGTTTTCAGCGTAAATTCGCTTTTGCAGTTTGGGCAGTGATACAGAATATTTTCAAGCCCGGCGCTGCGGTTGTGCCCTGTGTACAGATTGCCGGTTTTTTCCTGATATGCAAAGTTGTCAACATAAATGGCTTTTGCAATATGTTCGTCAATCTGGTCGGCGGTCATTTCCTTTATCTGTTCGGGCGTTAATGTAATTTTTATGTCAACGTCAATAATTCCGTGCTTCAGTTTTTTGCGCCACGTACTGTCACACAGATAGCCGCCCTGTGTTTTTACCGCAAAAACCGGCAGCTTCATCTTTTTTATCAGTTTGCCGCTGCTTTCAGGCATGTCTTTGGAAATTCCGTTAATTACAATCTGTCCTTCCGGGTAAAGCGCAAGAATGCCTTCGTTGCCCAGAATGTCAAAAGACTGGCGGATTGTCTGAATGTCTGGCTGGAAAAGGTTTTTGGGTACGGCGCGGGCAAGCTTAATTAAAAAATGGTAAGGAGAAGCAAGGTAAAGCTTGCGGGCAACTACAAAGTTTATGCGGCGCGGATAAAATGCGCGAATCATAAAAACGTAATCGTACAGGCTGTGGTGATTTCCTACTATTATATATGGCGGCTTGAATTTCAAAAGTTCTTCGCGAACCTGCTTGCCGTAAACAACCTTGCCGTCCGGGCAGGTGAATGTATAGCGAACCTTGCGCTTGGAAAAAGACAAAACCGAAACTATAAAGCCGAAAAAATAATAAATGAATCTGTTGGGACGTTTTGTTTTTGTTCGTTTTGCCATGTTTCAACCTCAATAAAAAACGTATAAAGAAAGGAAAAAGTTAGTAATATATCCATTTTCTCAAAAAACATAAGAATGTCAAGACAAAAAAATTGAGCTGATAGTTCATTCAATCAGCTCATTCGTGGGCGGCTTGTTTTTGGCAGAATTACATTAAAGGCGCAAAAATCTTAAAGATGCTGCGTATAAAACGGCGGGGCAGGCTGGTTTGGGCAAGATATTCTTCTGTAATTTCTTTGCTCAGTGCAAAACTTTCGTGTATGTCTGCCTTTATCTGGGGAATTATTTCTGTATTGTACATCCACACACCGCATTCAAAATGGTGGTAAAGGCTTCTGTAATCAAGATTTACAGTGCCGACCGTTGCAATGATGTCGTCGCACAGGAACATTTTGGCGTGCATAAAGCCCGGCGTATATTCAAAAACCTGTACGCCGTTTTCAATCAGCTCCTTGTAGTAGGAACGGGTCAGTTCGTGAATAATCCATTTATCCGGTATGTAGGGCGTAATAATGCGCACGTCTACATCGCGCTTGGCGGCAAGCTGAAGGGCAAGAATTATTTCGTGGTCTACAATTAAATATGGCGTAGTAATGTACAAATACCGCGTGCTCTGGTTGATTATGTTCAGATAAACCTGCTCGCCGGTAAGTTCGTTATCCAGCGGAGAATCGCTGTATGGCTGCAAAAAGCCTTTTTTGTATTTTGAATGTTTTGCGCCGTCTGTTTTTTCAGTTTGCGGCGCTGTATTTGGTACGGCACTTTGCATCAGGGCTGCCGGTGATTTTTCCGTATTTTCTGCAAATTCCGGGCGCAGGCTTTCGTAAGTTTTTTCAAAATCGCGGTAAATGCACCACGTATTTGCAAACATAAAGGCAAAAGTCAGCGCCGCGTCGCCTTTTATCATTACGCCGGTATCTTTCCAGTGACCAAAGCGGTTGATGCGGTTAATGTATTCGTCTGCAATGTTTATGCCGCCGGTAAAAGCTGTTGCGCCGTCTATTATGCAGATTTTTTTATGGTCGCGGTTGTGCAGAATGGTGCGCGGTGCCGGGCGGTACGGGTTAAAAACTACGGTTTTTATGCCAAGCTTTTCCATTTCCAGATTGTAACCGAATGGCACGGTGCGCACGCTGCCCACGTCGTCGTAAATAAGGCGCACGTCTACGCCGCAGGCAATTTTTTCTTTAAGTATGTCCAGAATGCTTTGCCAGAATATGCCGGGCTGAATTATAAAATATTCCAGATAGATGTAGCGTCTGGCTTTTTTCAATTCTTCAATTAAACATTCAAAAAATGCTTCGCCGCTTTCAAAATATTTCAGTTCTTCTTCGCGGTAAAGCGGCAGCCCCGTTGCCTGACTGATGTAATGGGACTGTGACGCGGCGTGAGAATCCTGCTGTGCCAGAAAAAGCAGGCTGTTTGCTTCTTTTGCGAAAAACTGGTTTTTGTCGCGTATTGCCTTTGCCAGCCGCTGCTGTTCGTGTTTGCGCAGCTTGGAAGAAGAAAACATTGCGTAAAGCATTACGCCGAAAAGGGGAACGAGCCCGATTATTACAATCCACGGTATTTTTGAGCTTGGATTTGAGTTTTTGTTGATTAGTACGAGGGTAAGAACCAGGCTTAAAACCCAGAAAAACGCCGCAATTATGGCGTAATGTTTGCTTAATTCAAAAACCGAAAGCAGCAGAACCCCGATTTGCACCAGAATAAGCACGGAAACTATTACAAAGCGGTTCGTCAGGAATTTAAGCAGTTTTCTCATGGTTCAATTATCGGCAAAATGCCTGCGCCTGCAAATTGAAATTATTAGCCCGAAATCCGGATTTTTTAGTTTGTCTGCCGGTTTCGGGCGTAAAAAAAGCCAGAATACGTTTTTGGTATTCTGGCTTTGGCTTGATTTATAAAGCTTTGTCTGCTAACCGTGGATTTTTAATTTTTCCTAGCAGTTAACAAATTCTTTTTTCAAAAAGTCCAAATCAAGTTCAGGGTAAAGAACGTGTGCGCTAAGCAGTGCCTTTACGCGTTTTGTAGCTTCTTCTTTAACTGCCGGGTCAAGCACGATTTTGCCTTTTGCAGGTTTACCGTCTTTTGCAACGCCAGGTTTTGTTCCTTTAAGAACAAAGTCAAGAATTGAAGCAACTTCTTTCATGTCGTTTTCGTTCATTCCCAAAGTTGTAAGGGCTGGTGTACCCAAACGAACGCCTGATGTCCACCATGCGCCGTTTTTGTCGTAAGGAAGGGCGTTTGCGTTTGCTGTAATACCGCATTCAAACAAAGCAGCTTCTGCCTGTTTTCCTGTCAAACCGTAAACTGTTACGTCGCAAAGCATAAGGTGGTTGTCTGTTCCGCCTGTCTGCAACGGAATGCCGTACCCTTTAAGGGCATCTGCAAGTGCAGCAGCGTTTTTAACGACATTGTGTGCCCATTCTTTATAGGCTGGTGTGTTTGCTTCTTTGAATGCAATAGCTTTTGCAGCCATTACGTGTGGAAGCGGACCGCCGAGAACCATCGGACAGCCTTTGTTTACGTATTCTGCAAATTCTTTTTTGCACAGAATCATTGCACCGCGCGGACCGCGGAGTGTTTTATGTGTTGTTGTTGTAACGATGTCTGCCCATTTTACAGGATCGTAGTCGCCTTCAAATACTTTACCGGCAACCAGACCTGCAAAGTGTGCCATATCAACCATAAGAACGGCACCGCATTTGTCTGCAATTGCGCGGAAACGCTTGAAATCGATTTTGCGAGGGTATGCAGAAAAACCTGTAAGAAGAATCAATGGTTTTACTTCCATTGCCTGTTTTTCAATTGCATCGTAGTCCAGAAGACCTGTTTCTTTGTCTACGCCGTAAGGGTGGCTTTCAAACATACGTGCAGAAACGTTCATTTTGTAACCGTGGGTAAGGTGACCACCGCAAGAGTAGTCAAGCCCCATCAGTTTCTGGTTGCCGAAACGTTTGCGGAGCATGTCAAACTGTTCTTCTGTCAAATCGTTAAGTGATTTTACGCCAAGTTCTTCAAGTGTTGGTGTTTCAACTTTTGCAGAAAGAATAGCCCAGTAAGCAACAAGGTTTGTATCTGCACCAGAGTGTGGCTGAACGTAAGCGTAATCTGCACCGAAAAGTTTTTCAGCTTCGCGGGCTGCAACGTTTTCTACTGCGTCTACGTTTACACAACCGCCGTAATAGCGGTGTTCCGGATATCCTTCTGCATATTTGTCTGTCAAAAGGTTACCCATTGCTGCCTGTGTATTAAGCGAACAATAGTTTTCAGAAGCAACGAGCTTTAAGTGGCTGCGCTGGTTGTCAATCTCGTTTACGATAGAAGCCGCGATGTCTGGCCCTACGGCTGCAACCTGCTGAAGATTAGCTACATAAGCAGTCATTGCAACATTTGGCTTGCCGTTGCACGAAGCAAGGTAATTTTCTAATGGTGTTGACATAAACACTCCTATAAAAATGTAGAAATTTTTTGCAGTCCAGGCGCGCGGCTACAAATGAAGAACTTCATGATGGAAACTCATCTGAGCGCCAGAAGGAAAACCTTGCGGTTTATGTAAAAATAGTACAATTTATTGTAATTATCTGCAAGGGCAGGCAAATGCAAAATTAAAAAATACAGAA
>JAKSTR010000027.1 GCA_024402495.1 Treponemataceae bacterium | reverse complement strand
CAGAAAAAGAAGAACCAGCCGCGCCGGATTTTTTTGATAATCTGGCAAAAAGCGAAACGGTTCTTCAAACTGAAGATTTTGCAAAAACAGAATCGCCGGCAAAACCTGCCGCAGATTTTACCCAGCCCGAAGATTTTGCAAGCTTCCGCCGCCCTGCCCCGCGCCCGGCACAAACTGCAAGCTTTGCAGAAAATACCGCAGCTTTTGAAACCGAAGAACCAAAACCTGCTGCGGCAAAACCGGCAGAAAAACCAGATGCCGGCGCAGAAAAGTTTGCCTTTAATTTTCAGCCAGAAAAACCGGCTGTACAAAACCCAAACGCCGGTACAGGCGAAAAACCTGCGCGCAAAAATTACGGCGATATAATGGATTTTTAGCAGCATAAACAATACAAAACCGGTTGGATTAGCCAGCCGGTTTTTTTTATCCTGCAAGAAAATCAAAAAGATAACATTGTAAAAACTAAAAATAATTAATAAAAAAAAATGTAAAACCGGCAAAAGAATGTTACAATATTTTTATGCACAAAAGCAAACCTAAAAACTTTTTGTACAGTTATCTTTCAAACTACATAATGCCGCTAAAACTAAAGCACGAAATGGCACAAAAAAACGCCAAAGGCATATTCATACTTGCGGCAAGCCTTATTCTTGTAGGCTTTTTTCAAATTTACCAGATCTACGGCATGAAATTTTATCAGGAAACCATTACACAGCTTAGGTTTGCACAAATTTACGGTTTGCTGATGGTTGTATGGGGCATTGCCGCCATATTAATCATTATTGCAGCGCTAAACCGTTACAAAAAGCACCATAATATGCATTTACTGAATGCCGCCGTAAACATAACCTTCGTTATTGGCGTAAGCATCAACCTGATGAACTTCTTTTTCGACTTTCCGCTTTCGGCAACCGTTGCATGGTGCGTTGCCTTTTTAATGTCGCTGGGAATATTGACGGTTTCGCCGGTTATAATGCTTAGCGTGCTTACGCTTAACGTGTTTTTTATTTTTATATTTGGATTTTACGACGAAAGCTACATAAACCTTTTCATTTATTACATAGCAACCTGCATTATTGCAGTTACAAAATGGAAAAACTGCATAAAAAGCTACGAAAATTCTGAAAAAATAAACCTTATCTTGAAAGAACAGGACGAAAAAATCCTGCAAATACAGACCCAGATTATCGCCGCTTTTGCAAACCTTGTAGAAAACCGCGATACTTTTACCGGCGAACATATCCGCCGCACTAGTATGTATGTAGACCTTCTTTCAATTCAGCTTGCAGAAGACGGCTATTACCCGGAAATTTTAACGCCGCAGAATATTGCGCTTTTTGTAAGCGCCGCACCGCTGCACGATATGGGTAAAATTGTAATTTCGGATACGATTCTTAACAAAAACGGCAAGCTGAACAGCGAAGAATACAATAACATGAAATCTCATGCCGAAAAAGGCTACGAAATTATTAAAAAAACGCTGAAAAATATTGAGCGCGACGAATATGTAGAAATTGCAGCACAAATGGCGCTTTGCCACCACGAACGGTACGACGGCGCCGGATATCCGCAGGGGCTTAAAGGCAACGAAATTCCGCTTTGTGCCCGCATCATGTCAGTTGCCGACGTTTATGACGCCCTTTTAAGCAGGCGTCAGTACAAAGAACCGTTAACCAAACAGCAGGCGCTGGAAATTATGAAAAAAGCCAGCGGCACGCAGTTTGAACCGTGCATAATCGAAGCGCTTATAAAAATTCAAGACAGAATTGCGTAAAACAAAAGAAATATTTTCAATACAAAAAAAATGGTGTTTTGTCATTATGAACTTGTGAACCCCCGTCATGCTGAATTTATTTCAGCATCCGATTTGTTACCAAAGGCAGATCCCGAAACGAGTTCGGAATGACGGATTTTCTATTCGGGATGACAAAGCACTTTCAAGCTTTTATCAAGGCATTGCAGAAAAAACCGTGATTTTGCTATAAAATAAATGCACTAGCAATATTGCAAATTCATTTTACAGCATCGAGGAACCCCAAAACATGACAAATCTGGAAAAAAAAGCAGAAGCTTTTCAAATAAACAGCCAGCAGGAACTTGAAAAATATTATTCAGAAAACGTAAAGGAATTAAGTACCTGCACCAACCGCAACGTAACAATATCTGGCGTTATCGAAGACTATAAAAAAGCTATTGCCCTGCTAAAAAACAAAAACATCAATATCAAAGACAATTTTAACCGCGAACTTTTCAATCAGATTCTGGCAAAAATAAAAGCAATTGGCATAACAAACTGGCAGACAGAAATGCCAGAACTGAAACTTTACAGGAACTATCTGATTGAAGAAGCAAGCAAAAAAGACAAACAAGCCGCGCAAAGCTTTAGCAACATGCTTTCTGATGATTACATAAAAAATACAGGCAAAGAAATCCTTCAGCTTTTTTATCAGGCATTTTCACATTACGTAGAAATTTCCGTTAACCTGCACCAGTATACAAAAACAACAATCATTACAAACAACAGAATCGGTAATTCATGCTTTGAAGACTTAAAAAACAAATACCGCGATGAAAAAATCATAAAAGACATTGATAACATAAAAAACTTTTTGAATGCGATGATTGAAGAAATATCAGGATAACACGCGCAGAAAAATCGCACTGCAAGCGGCTTCAAACTTACAGGCAAAAAAATATTTTGTTCCGGGCAACGCAAGATTTCCTTCTTTTTTACACCAAACCGCAAAACTTACAAAAATTGAACGCTTTGCTTGCGCAAAGCTTCTTCAATTTTCCGCAATATTTTCCGTTACCGCATTCTGTGCCTGTCCGCCCTCTTCCGCCCGGTACGAAACCGCAATACCGTCGCCGGTCTGGTAAAAATCGGTTTTAAATTCCGTATTAGCCTTTAAAAACGCAATATATTTGCGTATTTTTTTTACCAGCTTTTTTGTACTGTAGTTGTGGGTCAGGCTTAAATTTTCTACCATCCCGTGAAACGACAGATTATCGCTTATAAAAACGCCGCCGGGCGCTAGATTTGCCTTATATTTTTCAAAAAACTTCATATACTGGGCTTTTGCCGCGTCTATAAAAATCAAATCAAATTCGCCCTCTATCTGGCTGAAAAGCGCATCTTCGTTTATTGCGGTAATGCGGTTTTCAAGCCCGGCTTTTTTTATATTCAGCTGGGCTTTTATAAAGCGGTCAATATCAATTTCAATTGTGGTAACATAAATGTCATCAGCAATAGAAGCAAAGCGGATTGCGCTATAGGCAATTGCCGTACCAATTTCCAGAATGCGCTTAATCTTATGCTCGCGAATATAATTGCAGATAAACTCAATGCCGTCGTCAAACATAATCGGTATGTCGTTTTTCTGGGCAAAAGCCTTCATTTCTTCAATATTTTCAGCAAAACCGCTGTTTTCAATAAAATCGCTCATTTTTCTACCTTTCAATTTTGCATTTTGCCCGTATTTTCTCCGGCAAGCGAATCAAAAATACGCCTGTAATAATCGTGGTCCAGCACCAGCGCCGAAAATTTCAGCTGGTTCTGCAATTTTTCCTTAACGGCGGCAATTTCTACCGGGTCAGCATTCTGCCCGTCGTGGGTAATCGCCGTGCCCTTGGAACCGTTGTATTTCAGCCTGTCGGTAACAACGTTTGTACTTTTGAAAACGATAAACGGCTCGGTATCGCAAAAAATATCGTGCCCCATCAAAAGCCTGCTGTCGTAAGGCAACCCGAAAAGGTTTGAAAGTGTCGGAATAATATCCAGATTGCAGCAGTATTTTTCAACCACTTCCCTTTCCTGCCCCGGATTGAACAGAATGAACGCACTTTCAAACAGCCCGAAAGTTACGTCAAGATTTTTGCCGCTTATAAGGCGCAGCTGCTTGGGTTCCAGCCCGTAAGGCCAGTGGTCGGCAGCAAGGGCAATTACCGTATTTTCTGCAATTCCGTATTCGTTCAAAGTTTCAAGAATATACCCAAGCGCCCGGTCTAGTTCAATATTGCAGGCATAAAAAGCCTTTATCGCCTCGTCGTATTCCAAATCTTTTACCAAATCCTGGTTTTTTATCGCCATGGCGTTGGCGTAAAAATCGTAAGGCAGATGCCCGCTTATGGTCATGTAATACGCATGAAAAGGCTGGCAGTCGATATATTCTTTCAGGGTTTCCTGCATCATTTCAAAATCGCTGTCCGGCCATTTGCTGGTGGTGCGGTAGCCTTCGCCCATTGAATAAAAATCGTAGCCCAAATTCGGGTGGGTTAAATTGCGGTCGTAATAGCTGCCCAGATAATTGTGATAAGCCTTTGTGGTATAGCCAAGTTTTTTGAACTGGTTTCCCAGCGCAAACGGCAGATAATTTTTTGCAGAATCCTTAAAACTGTAAGTTCCCAGTTTTGGCAAAAGCCCGGTACAGTTTACATATTCCCCGTCGGTGGTAGAAATTTCCCAGTACGGGTTATAAAAATGGCTGAAATCATAGCCTTCGTTCAGCATTTTATACAAAGTGGGGGTTAAATCGTTGCGTATGCAATATGGCGAAAAACTTTCGGCGGTAATATAAATAAGATTTTTGCCTTCAAAAATGCCCGTATGGTCATTTTTTTTGTCGCCCTTTATGCCTGCAAAATATCTGTCCATCTGATGAACTTCGTCACCGGCATCGTCGGCAAGCAGTTTTTCAAAATCAACTGGCAAAATATTGTATTCTTCTTTTGCCGCAACCGCCGCACCTTCTGCGCCGGTTATTCCGTTCCGGGCAATGCCGCTTTCAAAGCCTTCCAGCAAACTTTCGTCTGCCACAAGCTGAATATGTTCGTTTTTTGAAGGGATTTTTTCAAATAAATCTTTGCCGAAGCCAAGTATTTTTTTATTTATTTGCAGGCTTTTTGGCAGCCACAGATTTTTTGCATCAACGGCAGCGGAACGCAGCACGCCAACCGAAGCAACCTGTTCGTTTATCGGGCATTTTTGGGTGAAAACCATAAACGGCGAATTAGGCAGCGCGGCGGTTGCAGAAACATATACAAAACTTGCAGATTTTAGCAGAAAACAAAGGCAAAGGGCAAATAATGCGCAGATAAAAGTTTTTTTTATTTTTCTGCTGTGTTTCTGGAACAAAAAAGCGGCAAAAATATCTGCCAGAAGACAGAAAACCATAAAAATCAATGCCGCGCGGTTTTTTATTATCGTGCCTTTTACAATTTGCCCGAAATTTGTCAAAGCTTCGGTGCCGCGCAAAAGTGCGTCCAGCGAGGCGAAACTTGAAAAAACACCAAAATAACAAATTTGAACGGCAAAAACCAGCAAGAATACAAGCTGGCTTAAAATTATAAAAACGGCTTTCAGGCAATCCGGCAGAACGAATGCAACAAACGCCGCAAAAAAGGCGGTACAAATTTCAAATAAAAAAACGCCGCAGGTTTTAAAAGAATTTTCAGGCAGGCAAAAATGATTTATAAAAAGCTGGCATCCGATTAAAACGGCGCAAAACCACGCCGCCAAAAACCAAAAACTGCCCAAACCGGCTAATTTTTGCCCGTTCGTCCAGGATTTTTCTGTATCTGTTATTTTTTTTTCTTGCTGCATTTTATTAAAAACATTGCTTATTATTGAAGTTTTTTGAAAAAACGATGTTTCAGCCTTCATTACGGGACTAAAAACCACGGGCATATATAAAATATTATATATATGCCACAAAAACTAAAGGCACTAAAAACACCGCAGAAACAGCGTTTTAATGCCTTTATTTTTCAATTGAATTATTAAAATTATTCCAAAGCTTACATGCCGAACATAATGGAATCGGCAATCTGTTCAGCTATTGCCTTGCGGCAGCTGTTCAACGCCGCCCATTCCGATTTTGCAACGCCGGTTGTTTCAAAATTGCAAACCACAAGTTCGCGGTTCAATTTTACGTTGCGTACTTTTACGTCGGTTTTAAGCACAATTTTATAGCCTTCGTCAACTTTATCCGCTGTTACGTATTTTATCGTTCCGTAAACCAAATAAGTTACGCTGCCGCCAAAAAGTTCCTGAGCAGCTTTCTGCACTTTTGCATCGCTGCCGCTTGCAACTTCGGTGGTAAAATCGCAGTTGCCAATGCTTGTAAAACCGCGGTTAATAAGCGCCGTAAGCACGGCAGAAGAAGTTTCGCTGTTGGTGGTAATCGGCTTGTCTGCTTTTGAAAAATCAACAATTGCAATTGAACCGCCGCTGGCGCGCATATTTGTCATTACCTTGAAAGGAATTTCTGCTTTCGGAAGATTTACCAGTTCGCTTAATGCCGGGTCTAAATCCAGGCTGAAAGTTAAAACCGAATTGACTGTGGCGTTATAAGCCGGACTTTCAAAACTTACAATGCCGTCGGCATTGCTGGCAATTATTTTTTTTGCAGAAATTTTACCGCCGTCGCTGGCAATTGCAGGATATGTAACGCAGACGTTTGTGCCGGCAGCCGGCTTGCCGTTATGCAGAATTTTTACGGCGAAAGGCTTGTTAAAAGCTTTTCCCTTTACAGGCACGCTCGGCTTGCTGGTTACTTCAAAAGAATATGCTGACAGTGCCGATTCAAACTCGGCTTTCATCTGGTTAACGGTTTTTTCAATTTCAGGATATTTTTCAAAATCGTCAATATCCTGACGCTGGCTGACTGCCATATAAATATTGCCTGCTTCGGCTAAATCGTTTGCAGACAAAGCGTTTTCAAAAGAATTTTTTGCCGCAAGGCATGCAAGAACAGATTCGTCAATCGGTTTGGCATTTGTACCTTCCAAAGTTTCCAAATCCGGCGCATGAATTTCTTCTGCCGCATTACCTGCATTATTTGAAACAGTTCCCTGCTCTGCCGTTCCAGACGCATAAATAAAACTAAAAGAAAGTACCAAAGAAATTGCGATAATAATTAATCTTTTTTTCAAAATAAAACTCCTGCAAACCCATAGAATTTTTTGAGCCCGCGCATTAACTTTAAAGCCTTTCTATTTTAGGTAAAAATAAAAGACGTTTCAAGTTTATATGTAATATTTTTTTTCATTTCTTCTAATAATAACGGAAAATTATTAAAAACCCTTGACGTGCAAAAAGCCTAGCACTAGATTTATAAATTATGAGAGCAACACAGGCACACATTCATCTTGAAAATTTAAGACATAACATAGAACTTATAAAAGAATTCGTACAAAATGACGCGAAAATCTGCATTCCGGTAAAAGCTGACGCTTACGGTCACGGTGCAACGCGCATTGCAATTGCGGCTATAAAAAGCGGCGCAGATTTTTTAGCGGTAGCTTCGGTACAGGAAGGAATTGAGCTGCGCGAAGCCGGTATCGTTGCCCCGATTTTGTGTTTAAGCCTTGCAACACCGGACGAAATTCCGTCGATTATCGTGCATTCTATTACGCCGCTGGTTTTTGACCGGGATTTTATTAAAAAACTTTCGTCTGCGGCAAAATCCATGCACCGTTCAATACCCGTGCACCTTAAAATTGATACCGGAATGGGTCGCATCGGCTGCCAGCCGGAACAGGCGGCGCAAATCGCCCGGCTTATAAACAGCGAAGAAGGTCTTTACCTTGAAGGCGTCTGCACACATTTTGCCGCTTCGGATTCTATTGAACAGAGTGACATTGACTACACAAATTTGCAGTTTGAACGTTTTACAAAGGCTATTGAAGCCATAAAAAGCGCCGGCATTGATCCCGGAATTGTGCACTGTGCAAACAGCGGCGCGGTTCTTCTGCAGCCGCAGATGCACTGCGGAATGGTTCGTCCGGGCATTATCGTTTACGGCTATTTTCCGGACGAAGGCAGCGAAAGCGAATGCATAAAAAACTTTTTGCAGCAGAAACTAAACAGACAGATTGAATTTAAGCCGCTTATGGAAGTAAGAAGCCAGGTTGTTACAATAAAAAGAGTTAAAAAAGGCGATTCAATTTCTTACGGCAGAACGTGGATGGCTGATGAAGATACGGATATTGCAACTATTCCGATTGGCTATGCAGACGGCTTGAACCGGAAGCTTTCGCCGGGCGTGTTTGTAACGATAAACGGTAAAAAATTCCCGGTTGTTGGGCGCATCTGCATGGATCAGTGCATGGTTAATCTGGGCACGGACCACGGCGTACAGCTTTGGGACAGCGTAACGATTTTCGGCCCGGATGCTTCGTGCCTTAGTGCCGCGGATCTAGCAAAAAATATCGGCACTATTCCATACGAAATTACCTGCGGCATTAACAAACGCGTGCCGCGCATTTATGTAAATAACTAGGAATTAGGGGCTGTTACCCAAATATTGCCATGCTGAATGCAGCCTGCGGCGGAAAAGCTACGGAAAAAGTTCGGTGTGGCATTATATTTTTAAACTTTTTTAAATATAAGCTTAAATTTGTCACCAGCATGTTGACAATATAAAAGTTTTAACTTATATTCTTAGTGTTATTGCATTCAGCACAACTGCCCAGATGGTGGAATTGGTAGACACGCTAGTTTCAGGTACTAGAGCTCTCACGGGCGTGCAAGTTCAAGTCTTGTTCTGGGCAAAAAACCGCTTTTTTATAAAGCGGTTTTTGTTTTTTAAACCAGTATTGCAAAACGTATGCAAATTCAATTGAACAAAAAAAACAGGCGGAAAACCTGAAGAAACGGCGTTCTAAATGTACTTTGACGGTGTCTAGTATTTTATATTGCAAAGTGTTACAATGCCCCAAAATAAATTTTTCCAATATTTTGAGAGGAAACCATGCAATATAAAGACACCCGAGATTCTTCAGTTTCGGTAGATTTTCGTACTGCCGTTTTAAGCGGCATGAATGCCAAAACCGGCGGACTTTACGTTCCGGAATCTATTCCGCATTTTTCAAGCGACCTTTTAAATCGTTCAACTACACCATCTTTCCGCGACATCGCCTTTGAAGGCGCCAAGCCTTTTGTAGACGGCGAAATTCTGGAAGCTGATTTGGAAAAAATTATCATCGACGCATATCCTTTTGCACCGCAGGTTGTGCCGATTGACCCTATTACCTACGTTATGGAACTTTTCCACGGCCCGACCTGCGCTTTTAAAGATTTTGGCGCACGTTTCATGGCTCGTGTAATGTCTTACTTTAACCAGAAAGAAAATGACCGCCTGCATATTCTGGTTGCAACTTCCGGCGATACCGGCAGTGCCGTTGGCAGCGCTTTCCATAATGTGCCGGGTCTTGATGTTACAATTTTGTATCCAAAAGGAAAAATCAGCCCGCTGCAGGAAAAACAGCTTTCTACTTTTACCGGCAACGTGCGCGCGCTTTCTGTAGACGGCACTTTTGACGACTGCCAGAAACTTGTAAAAACTGCCTTTACCGATGCTGATTTGCGCAAAAAATTCAGGCTTTCTTCTGCAAACTCTATCAATATTTCGCGCCTTTTGCCGCAAAGTTTTTACTATACCTACACTGCCCTGGCTGTACGCAACCGCTGCGCAATGGACAACAAGATTGAAAATCCGGCAGTTATCATGACCGTACCTTCAGGCAACTTCGGCAACCTTACTTCCGGCTTGATTGCAAAAGAAATGGGCGCACCGATTGAAGGTTTTGTAGCCGCAACAAACAGCAACCGCACGATTCCGGACTGGATTAGTTCCGGAAAATACGAAGCCCGCCCTTCTGTTTCTACATATTCAAATGCAATGGACGTAGGCGCACCAAGCAACTATGAACGCATTAAATATATGTACAATCTGGAAGAAGTGCGCAAAATGTTTGGTTCGTACTGGCTTGACAACGACGGTACTTTGGAAGGCATTAAAAAATGCCACCAGAACACCGGCTACATTATTGACCCGCACGGCGCAGTTGCATACACAGCCTGGGACGACATTAGAAGCGGCGCAATGGAAAAACTTATTAAAGGCGAAAAGAACGATCCTGCAAAACCGGGCTTAACACCGAATGTTCCTGCATGGGCAAACACCGTTTTAGAAAAACGCGCCGTTGGCGTTATTCTTGAAACCGCGCATCCTGCCAAATTCGGCGAAGTTGTTCAAAAAGCCATCGGCCGCGAACCGTCTATCCCGGACCGCCTGCAGCAGATTATGAAACTGCCTGATATGTCTATTGATATGTCTAAAGATTACGAAACCTTTAAAGACTGGCTGATTAACAATCTGTAATTTACAGCTGAAAATATAAAAGGCACAGAGTTTATTCTGTGCCTTTTGTTTTTTTAAGATTTTAAAGAAATATTAACAGGATTGAAGCTGCGCTAAAATTCTCCAGAGGAAAACGCAAGCCCGTAAAGCTGCGCAAAAATACCGCCCATACGCCGCACCCGGCAGATAAACGCGCAACCAGAATACACCGCCGCAACTTTCAGCCGGGTCTGCCCTCTTTCGGGCAATCAATCCGGCAAAAAGCGGTAGCACGCCAAATACAAGCTGTCTTTTACAGGCGGCAGCATTATTACCGAAGTCCGCTTCAAAGAATGGTCGGCATTTACAATACGGAAATACAGAAACGGCAGCGTACCGTTTTTATTGCAGTTTTTAAAATTTTCTTCTGTCATAAAATCTTTAAGCTGCTGCCGGTCTTCAACAAAAACATTGTCTTCTATCCAGTTGAAAAAGCCATCTTCCAGCGTATGCGTTGAATAATATTCATCTTTCAGCGGTACTTTGGAACTGATAGCCCGACCGTTTCTGTTCTTAAAATCAAATTCTGCAAGCATATCGCAGTATTTTTCCATGGAATGTTCGCCGAACATAAGCTCTTTGCCAATTTTCTGGTCTAAGTCCACCAAAATATGCATTACATGAATAACGTCGTTTTCACGGTAATTGATTTTTGTAAGCTGGTAAAAAAGCCCTAAGGTACCGTCTTTTTTTATGTAGCGTATATTTGCAGAAAATTCAGTTTCGCCGGAATCAATGCAATGCTGAATAAGCTTTACGTTTGTCTGAAAATCTTTTTCCGGCAGAACTTTTTTCGGTTCATTTTCAAAAATGTACGCAAATTCCTGTTCGCTAAAGCCAACAAGGTCTAAAATGTATTTGTTTACAAATAAAAGCTTGCCCTTATCTTCTTTCCGCTGCAATTCAACCTTCATGATGCCGCAGGGCACATTTTCCGTAATGTTGGTAAGTTCCTGCGCCAGATACGTATTCTGAATGAGCAGGTTCACCCTTTTTGTAATATCCTGCACCGTAATATAGTAAACCGTGCTGTTTTCATACTGCGCCAGATAGCGACAAATTGTCCGCGTCCAGCGTGAAGGATAATCATCAAAAGGCTTGTTCAAAATTTCGCAGGTTGCTTCTTTGCCAGTTTCATAGGCTTCGTGCAGCATTTCCAGATAATCCATCGCGTTGCTTGTAGGAAACCTGTCCAGCAAATTCTTGGTTCGGGTCATATATTCTTCACGCGGAATACCCAGAACTTCAAAAAATTTGTCGTTTGCACGTACAACTTCAACTTTATTGTTATTCAATTCAAGAATTGCAGCACCGCCAACAAAAGTATTGAAAAGCAGCGCGTTCTGCGTATTTACGTCTAAAAAGTCGTGAACATTATAGCCATTTCCTTCCGCCGAAGGAATTTCCTGCAAAAGTTCCACGTCTTCTTTTTCCAAAAGCGCCTTAAACTGAACTTCGTTAATAGGCATGGAAAAATAAAAGCCCTGCATCGTCCAGCAGCCGATGCTTTTCAAAAACTCAGCCTGTTCTTTATTTTCAATGCCTTCTGCAATAACGGGCAAATTAAGCCATTTTGCCATGCGCACAACCGATGACAAAATGCTTGAACTGCGCGGATTTTCAACCTGGCTGACAAGAAACTTCATGTCAAGTTTCAGCACGTCAACAGGAACGTCTTTAAGTGTGTTCAGACTGCTGTAACCACTTCCAAAATCGTCCATTTCTACGCAGAAACCGCAGCGACGTAAAGTTTGCACAACATTTATCAGCTGATCCGGATCCTGCATATAGGCAGATTCTGTAATTTCAAGGCGAAGCAAATTGAAAGGTATTCTATATTTGTGCATCAGGCTTATCAAAAACGAACACAAAGTCGGCTTGCAAATATCCCGGCGCGAAATATTTACCGAAATCGGCACAAGGTTTATGCCTTCGTCAATCCATTCGCGCATTGTCTTGCAAACTTTTTCCCAGATATATTCGTCCAGATGGGTAATAAAGCCGTTGCTTTCAAAAATCGGTATAAACTTGCCCGGCGAAATAAAGCCCTTAGTGGGATGATTCCAGCGAACAAGAGCTTCGGCGCCGGTCATTTCTCCGGTGGCAAAATTGTACTGCGGCTGATAAAAAACAACGAATTCTTCGTTTTCCAGCGCGCCGGTCATATCGTTAATAACTTCCTGCACTTCTATCAGCTGACCGCGCATCGCATCGTCATAATATGCAATGCGCGATTCATAATTTCCTTTGGTAGAACGCATTGCCATATATGCACGGTCAAGCATAATCGTGGGGTGTACGTCAAGCTCGTTGCAGCGGTAAACGCCCATGCGCACAACAAAATCAAAGCCGGGCTTTATCTGGCTGAATTTCTGGGTAACAAGCTTTTGTACCTCAATGCCGGAAAAATACCGTGATTCGATGAAAACGGCAAAAATATCGCCGCCCAGATGGGCAAAAGCGCCGCCCAGAATATTTATATTCAGCAGTTCTTCACTGAACCTGTTTATCAGCTCGTCGCCGGCAAGTGCGCCGTAATTGTCGTTATAAACTTTAAAGTTATCAATATTCCATACAGCCAGCGTGTAATATGTATTAGGATTTTCAATCTGTAAATCCTGAATGCGCAGGCAAAAACTGCGCCGATCCAAAAGCCCCGTATTATTGGAAGTAACATTTGCAATACGGCGCAGAGAATTGATTTCCTGCTGTTTTTTCAAAAAGAATTTTTGCAGAGACTGGTATTTTTGAAGCCCTAAAACAATTGTATCTTTTAAAATTACGCGGTTGCGTTCAACAGGATCTTTTATTACCAGATGTGCAGAAGCAAAAATCGGTAATCCGGTCTGTTTTTCCCTGTTTTCAAAATCAATCGGTTCGCTGGAAATGCTTATGATAGGAAAGGCAGAAAGTTCAAAATCATCGTATAAAAGTTCAATAAGGCGGTTATAAGCTTCCGGCATACGGCTCGGATAATCATCGCTTACAGCAATTACGCAAAACTGGTTAGGTTCCTTTAAGCCGGAAACCAGAACTTCGGGACTTGGATAATTCTTTATTATAAAAGAATCTTGTGAAATATCTTTTAAGAAATTCGCAGCTTCATTGTCTAAATTAAGGGCACAAACTAAACAAGCAATATTATTTTCCACATCAGCCTCAAAACTTTTCTAAAAAAACTTTCTCAATCTTTCTTTACCCAAAGAAAGCACAAATGTGTTTAAATGAAACTTTTGAATTCATTTTACTACAGCTTTGTAAAAACACAAGCAAAATTTAATTTAAGCAGAAAAATATTTAATTTTTGTTAAGAAATTTGTTAAGAAAAGGTGAACGGAATAAATATTTTTTATGTTTTTACAGATTTTTACAAAACAAAAACCACGACCGCGGTATTTTTCAATATTTTGCATTTTTTTTATTTTCCGCACGCCCAAAAAGAACTTTTCTGCGCCGCAAAATATGGCAAATTTTCAAAATGGCATAAAAAAACCACCTAAAACTAGGTGGTTTTATGGGCGATGAGAGGATCGAACTCCCGACATTTTGGGTGTAAACCAAACGCTCTCCCAGCTGAGCTAATCGCCCTTACATTTATTACTATATTAAATTGCCCAAAAAGTGTCAACACACTTTTGAAAAATTTCGTAATTTTTTTTGAAAAAAATCGCAAACCTCAAAAAGCGTTCAAAACAAAAAAAGGAAGCTTTTTCAGCTTCCTTTTTGATGCGGGACTGGAGGGACTCGAACCCCCTACCTACTGCTTAGAAGGCAGTTGCTCTATCCAGATGAGCTACAATCCCACTTGAATGAAATTATTATAGCAACTTTGCGTTTTTATGTCAAAGGTATATTCTGCAAAATCTTAAATTCTATATTTTACCAAAATTCCTAAAATATACTTCCTTCAAGCATAAAAAGAAAATTACACTTTTAAAAATCTTTTAAAACTATTTATTTTCAAAGCGAAAAACTTTTTTATTATAAAAATTTTACCTGTTTCAATTTGAAAGAATCAAGACTGCTTGTTTTGGTTCATAAAGAAAAAATAACCGTTCAGGCTGTCTACATTAAAACCGCATTTTTTGTAAAAGCCTTCAGAACCATCGATTGCGCTTAAAGCAACAAAATTTTTATCTTTTACAAAATCTGCCATAACTGCCCTGCCGTAACCGCGCTTGTGCAAAAAATTATTTACTTCAAATGCACAAACATGGGCACTTTGGGTTGCAGGCATATCCAGAAAAGTAAAAATTGCCAGACGGTCTTCTTCAGACAAAGCACTCTGCCAGTCATCAAGCCACAAAATAACGGCAACCGGGGTTAAACCGTCAAAATAATACTGAACAAAACTGCGTTCGTTATCGTAAACACCCAGCATATGGCTGTGAATATCTGCCGCCAATGGAAAATAATTCTCCAAAATCTCTACTTCTGCTGCATAAAAAGTTTTTGAACGCAAATTAAATTCATTTTCAACAGTTTTTTTATTTGCGAAGCCCAAATATTTTCCAAGTTTTTTTGCAAAATTAGAAAAATAATTCATTTATTCTCCTTTTTTTTTAATAATACCACAAATTCTTTTTTATGTTACCCAAAGTCCCAAATTTGAATTTTGGAAAAAATAAGGAAAGCCGCATGTGAAGACATAGCGGTAAGTGTATTTTGCAAAAGCATGCTGAAAATTGAATTTTCCCCGTTGCAAAATTCATTTTTTTATTAGCCTGAATTTTAAGTAAAAACAGTCTGCCAAAATTATTTTTATAAAAACGTACCGGTTTTTGATTAAAACACATTTTGCAAAACAACCTTCACTATTCGCAAAAATCTGCCTGCAAATGCGTTTTACGAATAATCTTCTATTTTTAAGGCTAATTATAAAAAATCTGATATTTACAGTAAAAGTTATTTTATTACTATAAATGGATTTACAAAGGTAAAGTTACAATTTAATAATTTTTTTTTCATTTTTTTCAAAAAAGTCATTGACTTTATTTTAAGTATTGTGTAGATTCTAAACATCGATTAGCGGTAACGCAAAGCTTGATAAAGCGATACGAAACCAACCGTTGAATACGACTAACACTTACACAGCGGGCGAGAGTGGTGAAATTGGCAGACACGCTAGACTTAGGATCTAGTGCCCTAGGCGTAAGGGTTCAAGTCCCTTCTCTCGCACTAATTGATTAGTGCAGAATAAGGTGCGGATTGATTGTTCGTATGATTTTTGCGGGAATAGCTCAGGGGTAGAGCGCCACCTTGCCAAGGTGGATGTCGCGGGTTCAATTCCCGTTTCCCGCTCGAAAGCGAAAAGCGATTCGGAGTAATCTGAATCGCTTTTTTTATCAAAATAGAAAACTTCATGCATAAATTGCTTGAAAGTTTTTTATAAAAAGTTATTGACAAGTTTTTGACAAAACAATACAATGTCAACCGTTGAATACGACTGACACTTACACAGCGGGCGAGAGTGGTGAAATTGGCAGACACGCTAGACTTAGGATCTAGTGCCCTAGGCGTAAGGGTTCAAGTCCCTTCTCTCGCACTAATTGATTAGTGCAGAATAAGGTGCGGATTGATTGTTCGTATGATTTTTGCGGGAATAGCTCAGGGGTAGAGCGCCACCTTGCCAAGGTGGATGTCGCGGGTTCAATTCCCGTTTCCCGCTCGAAAGCGAAAAGCGATTCGGAGTAATCTGAATCGCTTTTTTTTTATCAAAACAAAAAACAAAAGCAAAGCCGCTTAAAAGTTTTATACAACAGGCAATGCTGAAAAAAACTCTACATACACAAGGATGTTCAATCGTGGACGTAAAGAAAGAAATCAAAAAACTTGAAAATTCTGCCGTAGAACTTACAGCAACAATCCCGCAGGCAGAAGTTGCAAACGGTTATAAAGACCTTTTGGCAAAATACGCTAAATCAGTACAGATTCCTGGTTTCCGCAAGGGTCATGTTCCTACAAATGTTCTTGAACGCAAATTCGGCGAATCATTGAAAGCAGAAGCACTTGCTGATCTTATCGATAAAACACTTCAGGAAATCTTTGAAAAAGATGAATCAATTCCTCAGCCGCTTCCTTATGCACAGCCAACAATGGACGAAGCACCGGTTATGGATTTGGAAAAAGATTTGACATTCACTGTAAAATACGACGTTATGCCGGAAATTGCAGATGTTAAACTTGACGGAATTACAGTAGAAGTTCCAGAAGTAGCAATCGGTGACGAAGAAATCAACGAAGAACTGAAAGCAATTCAGGAACGCAACGCATTGGTTGTTGACAAAAAAGATGACGATGCAGCAGAAAAAGACAATATCGTAACAGTTAACTACTGCGAACTTGACGATGCTGGTGAAGTTATTAAAGGAACAGAACGTCAGGATTATGTATTCACACTTGGTTCAGGACAAAACCTTTTTGAAATTGATGACGACGTTATCGGCATGAAAAAAGGTGACAAAAAAGACGTTACAAAAACATACAGCGCTGACCACAACAATACAGAACTTGCCGGAGCAACCAAAAAACTTCGCATTGAACTGACAGCCGTAAAAGTACGCAACCTGCCGGAACTTGATGACGAACTTGCACAGGACGTTAGTGAAAAATACAAGACACTTGACGATTTGAAAGCAGGCATTACAAAAGATTTGAATGCTGCACTTGAAAACCGTTTGAACGAAATCAAAAACAATTCGCTTATTGAAGCAATGATTGAAAAGAACCCTGTTGTTTTGCCGGCTTCCATGACAGAAATTGAACTTGAAGCACGCTGGAGACAGATGGCACAGCAGTTCCAGACAAGTCCTGAACAGCTTGAAAAACTTGTTAATTCTACAGGCAAATCTAAAGCAGACATGCTTGGTGACTGGAAAGCAGACGTTGAAAAAGCCCTTAAAGGCCGCCTGATTGTAGACAAACTTCTTGCTGACAAAAAGATTGAAGTTTCTCAGGACGAAGTTGAAGCTGAATTTGCAAAGATTGCAGAAAGCGCAGACATTTCAATTGATGAAGTTAAAAACCACTACAAAGACCCTCGCAACATGGAATACTTTGTAGACGACATGAAAGAACAGAAGCTTTACAAAGACCTGTTTACACAGGTTAAAACCAAAAAAGGCAAAAAACAGGCCTTCGCAGATTTGTTTAAGCGCTAATCTTAAAAAGGTTGTCTAAAGAACGTCATTGCCGGTTTTGCTGCCTGCAATGACGTTTTAAATTTAGAGGACATTATCTTTTTTTACAGGATGAATCATGAACGAACAAATGAACAATCTTGTTCCATACGTTATAGAACAAACCGGTAACGGCGAACGTTCTTATGATATTTTTTCAAGACTTTTGAAAGACCGCATCATCTTTGTTGACGGCGAAATTACAGACGCTTCGGCAGATCTGGTTGTGGCTCAGATATTGTTTCTTGAATCTCAAAACCCAGAAAAAGAAATCAGTATGTATATTAACAGCCCGGGCGGTTCTGTAACTGCCGGTTTGGCAATTTACGATACCATGCAGTACGTAAAATGCGAAATTCAAACCATCTGTATGGGACAGGCTGCAAGTATGGGTGCTGTTCTTTTAGCCGGTGGTTCTAAAGGCAAGCGCTATGCCCTGCCCTCTTCCCGCATTATGATTCACCAGCCTTGGGGCGGCGCAGAAGGTCAGGCAACTGATATTTCTATTCAGGCTAAAGAAATAAGCCGCTTAAAAAAGCTTTCTATTGAATATTTTGCCGAAAACACCGGCAAAAGTTATGATGAAATTGCAAAAGACATGGAACGCGATTTTTACATGTCTGCACAAGAAGCCCTTGAATACGGCATTATCGATCAGGTAATGCCACGGAGGAAAAATGCCTAAGCCACCAAAGCCACCAGTTTGTTCCTTTTGCGGAAACCCCGGTGGTTTGCGCCGCAAAATTGTTTCAGGGCCGGGTGTTTATATTTGCAGCAACTGTATCGCCGTTTGTGAACAGGTTCTTGCAGACGAAGAAAACGATTACCGCCTTTCACTGAACAAAGACGAAATTCCTACGCCAAAAGAATTTAAGGAATTTCTGGATCAGTACGTTATCGGGCAGGATTTGGCAAAAAAAACACTTGCTGTTGCAGTTTACAACCATTACAAACGTCTTACCATGCCAAAAAACGAAAACGATGTTACAATTGAAAAATCTAACATCCTGCTTATCGGACCAACAGGTTCTGGTAAAACGCTTTTGGCAAAAACGCTGGCAGAAAAATTGCAGGTACCATTTGCAATTGCCGATGCCACAACTTTGACCGAAGCCGGTTACGTTGGTGAAGACGTTGAAAATGTTTTGCTTAAGCTTATCAACGCGGCAAACGGTAATATTCAGGCTGCAGAACGCGGAATTGTTTTTATTGACGAAATTGATAAAATTTCCAGAAAATCTGAAAACGTTTCTATTACCCGCGATGTTTCGGGCGAAGGCGTTCAGCAGGCACTTTTGAAGATTATTGAAGGTACAAAAGCCAGCGTACCGCCACAGGGTGGTCGTAAGCACCCGAATCAGGAAATGCTTGAAATTGACACCACAAATATTCTGTTTATTTGCGGCGGCGCTTTTGTAAACCTTGAAAAAGTTGTAGAAGAACGTGTTGCAGCCCACACCATGGGTTTTGGTGCTAACGTTGTTAACCGCAGCGATACCGAACGCATGGAACTTTTGGGACAGGTAATTCCTGACGATTTGGTTAAATTCGGTCTTATTCCGGAACTTATTGGACGTATGCCGATTAACGTTGCATTAAACGAATTGACAAAAGACGACCTTAAACGTGTTTTAACCGAACCGAAAAATGCAATCATCAAGCAGTTTAAGGCTTCTTTTGCATACGATAATGTAGAACTTAACTTTACCGATGATGCAATTGATGCCATTGCCGATACAGCAATTAAGCAGAAAACAGGCGCACGCGGTTTGCGCGCAATTGTAGAAAAACTTTTGCTTGACCTGATGTATGAAGCACCTTCTATGGAAGGAAACAAACGTATTGATATTACTGCTGATGTGGTTTACCAGAAAGCACAGCCGCAGATTACAGACGATACAAACAAAATCAGCGCATAACACTGTTATTGCGCAGACAAAAAAAGCGGCGAACAAATCGCCGCTTTTTTTATGTTTTCAAAGATTTTCAGGATGTTATTTTACACAAAGCAAAATCCGGCAATTAAACATCGCTAAAAACTGACATAAAAACCTGCGTTAAATATATTCTTCTTTTCTTACAGAATTTTTAAGAACTTCCGTAGTGCGTTCTACGGTATTTTGCCACGTAAAGCGGCTTACCCAGTTCTTATTTTCTTCAATCATTTCTGCCTTCAATTCAGTTTTTTTAACAATATCTTCAAGCGCGCCGGCAAATTCTTCTGCATTATCCGGGTCAACATAAATTGCGCCCTTGCCGCCAATTTCACTTAAAGCGCCGGCTTTGGAACAAACCACCGGAATACCGCAAGCCATGGCTTCAATTACAGGCATACCAAAACCTTCTGCAACGGAAGGCATCAAGCACGCATCGGAACAGGCGTACAAATCCGGCAGATTTTGGTGCGGAAAATAGCCGGTCATCACAATATCCGAAGCATATGGAGAATCCAAAACCGCCTTTTGCACCACAAGCGCGTTCTGCCCTTCATCACCGGCAAGCACCAGCTTGTGCGGCAGTGCCGTGCGCTGCTTGAAAAGTGTAAAAGCCTTTATCAGTTCAACGTGTTTTTTTTCCGGGTGCTGAATGCGCGAAGGATAAATGAAAAACGGACGCTTGATTGCGAAAGGTTTTATAAGCACCAAATCTTCGTTTGCTACCGGTTTGGGCATAAAAATAGAATGGTCTACGCCGTTGTAAACAACTTCAATTTTTTCTGCATTTACACCAAAAGCGATAAGTTCTTTTTTTATGCAGTGAGAAGCGGCGATTATTTTTTCTGCATTTTTAAGGCATTTTTTCAGCCTGTTAAGAGCAAAAAAACCGCGGGTATTTTTCAGAATGCCGGAAAAAAGTTCGTTTATTACAATTACGCCGGGCTTAACGTTCGTAAGCGGAAAAACCGTCATCGCGGCAGGATACAAAACCACGTCGTAACCGCGTTTTTTTATAAAAGATTTAAGAAAAAACTGATGCCATATTCTTGCGGCAAAAAGCGAATCCGGGATATTTATGCCGGAAAAAATAAAAGTGCCTTTGGTAGAATCGTAAACAAAGCGGTCAATTTCAAGACCAAAAAGTTCTATTTCGTTATGTTCCGTTTCGGGCAGATTCGCAATCAGCGAAAACAAATACGAGCCGGAGCCCGAACGCCGATGGTCGCAGCCGAAAGTATCAATTCCTATACGCATCTGTTCAATTATAGCACTAAATCTTTTTATATGCTATAGTTGCAAAATGAAGAGCTTTACAGACCTTGGAATTAGAGAATCGTTAGTTAATAAATTGACAGAAAAACAAATCATCCAGCCTACCAAAGTACAAAATCAGGTTATTGGTTCAATCAGAAAAGGCAAAAACCTTATTTTCAAATCCGAAACCGGAACGGGCAAAACTTTTGCATATCTTTTGCCCGTGCTTAGCCGCATTTTGAACGAACGGCAGGAACAGACCGAACAGAAAATACTGCCCACACCCCAGCCGCGGCTTTTAGTAATTGCCCCAACCCACGAACTTGCCAGCCAGATAAAAGCCGAAACCGACTTTTTGTGCGAAGCCGACAGACAGAATGCGCAGATTGCAATAAAAGCCGCCCTTTGCATTGGCGGTGCAAACATTACGCGCCAGATTGAAATGCTTAAAGAAAAACCGCAGATAATATGCGGTGGTCCTGCGCGTATTCTGGAACTGGTTCGCCTTAAAAAGCTTAAAACCCAGCACATTTGCGGCATAATTCTGGACGAAGTAGACCGCCTTTTATCGCCGGAACTGCGCGACGATACAATTGAACTTATTGAATCTTTGCCGGAAGATGCGCAGGTAATTGCCTGTTCTGCAACAATTAAGCCGAATATCGTAAAAGTTCTGCAAAACCAGCGCACAGATTTTGTGCAGGAACTTATGCCGGCTGAAAATGTTCTGCAGGAAAAAATTGAACACTGGGCGTTTCATGCTGAAAAACGCAATAAAATAGAAACTCTTACAAAAATCATCAACTATACGCAGCCTGTAAAAGCGCTGGTTTTTAGCGCCGAAACCGGGCAGATAGAAAATATAGTTTCAAAATTGAAATATAAAAACATCAATTGCGAAGGCATCTATTCCAAAACCGAAAAAATGGACAGAAAAAAGATAATTGATGATTTCAAGAAAGGCAAAATTCAAATATTGGTAACAAGCGACCTTGCAGCGCGCGGTCTGGATATTAGCGACGTTACCCACATCATTCAAATGGACGTGCCGAAAAACGAAGACTTTTTTGTGCACCGTTCCGGCAGAACAGCCCGCGCCGGTAAAAACGGCATAAATATTGTAATGGGTGACGAATGGGAACTGCGAAACCTTTCCAATCTTGAAAAAAAATTAAAAATCGTCATTTATCCAAAAGTGCTTTACAAGGGTCAAATTGTAAATCCAAAAGATCTGGAAGAATACGAAGGCTAAACACCTTTTGCAAATCCTGCGGCGCATAAAAATATGTACTGCGGGATTTGTTCACTTTTGCTGGTACGGACAAAAACATATTGCCTGCCAGCCAAACGCATCGCGGTTTTGAGCCCGGTAAATATAGAAAATGGGATAATATGAAAAAAAACGAAAAATATCCGATTTACAGCTATTCAAATCGGGAATTAAAAATACTTGAATCTTATATAGAAAAAGAATTCGGCGAATATCAGGAAGTGTTTCACGAGATTGTATCGCCCGACATTCATCTTGACATAGCAATAATACCGCCAAATGCCGGACAAGATTATTATAAACTGGTAACGTTTGGCGCTGGCGCATACAAAATGAATATTCCAAAGGAACTGAAAAAATATAAACTGACCAGAGCCGAATATGCGATTTTTCTTCCCAAAACATGGGATATAAAATCCGAAAAAGAAGAATATTACTGGGCAATAAGGCAATTGAAAAATATTGCCCGGCTTCCTGTAGATTGCGAAACCTGGCTTGCTTTTGGGCATACCATAACAGCAAACGAAGATTTTTCGCCTGTTGCAGAAAATACAAAACTGAACAGCTTTGTGCTGCTTAATTCAATTGGAAAAAATAACCAGATTGTAAAGCCGGTAAAAATCAATCCGTTTGAAGAAATCAATTTTTATCAGCTGTACCCTTTGTATCAGGAAGAATTGGACTACAAGCTGCAAAATTCTCTGGACGATTTGATGAACAAAATTGACGAAACCGATTTGGATTTTGTCGTTAATATAAACAGAAAAAATTATTGCCAGCAAGCATTATAAATGCTTTTTCCGGCAATGCAGAAACTACAAAAAAAGAAGGGAAAAATGTTTACCAGCCTTGAAAACAAAGTATTGAAATTTTATGAAAACCAACTGAAAAACGACAAATCGATAAAAAACATAATTGATGTTTTTATCGAAAATTATTCGCGCCCAGACAAAAAATACAATCGCCGGAACGATGAAGACATGCTTTTGTTTCAATACGGGGTATACGACTGGGGCAAGGGCAAAAATCTGGAAATCGATTTTGTCCGCCAGCTTGCAAAAAAAGACAAAATTATGCAGGTTTATATTTCATTAAAGGTTCCGTATCAGGAAGAAATGGCAAATATTGAATCGTTTGAAGAATGGTTCAATTCTGAAAATACAGAAATTACGCTGGAAGAATGGAAACAGAAAATAGAAAAAATGCCGGTTTTGAAAAATACAGAATCAAAAAATTATTCTGTTGAAATTTGGAAAGAAAACGCAGAATAAACGGACACCGGCAGCAAAAATATAAACATTCCGCTGCCCTGCCCTGCAATTTTGCACGCACATAAAATATACAAAACAGTTTTCAAAGCCGCAGGCGTTCAAGCCAGGCTAAAACATAAAAATAGAAAAATATGAAGAAAATTGCAGTTTTATTTATAATATTTTGCATTGCATTTATTTCATGCACGCAAAACCAAATTCCATTTGACAAGGCAAAATGGCAGAAAGGGAAAAATCGTTTTTATATGACGGATTCTCTTGTTGAAAAACTTAATGAAGAAAAGCCAAAAAAATCTGAAATATTCGATTTGCTTGGGCGCCCCGAACTTGAAGGACGAATATATGACAACACAGTTTCATACTGGCTGAAATCAGAAGGTGTTTATGGTCTTGCAATGTGGGAATTGTATATTTTTTTTGATGATAATGGAGATTTTAAATCGGCAGACATCGTATATTCAGATTAGTTTTGTGCCCGGATGTCTGCGCCAAAAAAAGCACGCGCCACATACAGCTGTAAAAAAACGCCATACAACAAACAAGGAAAAAAATGAAACAATTATTTGAAATTGATTTGAAAGACTACAGTCCGGATTCAAAAGTTTTCAGCCGGCCGTCGGCACGGGCAGTAATTATGCGCGGCGGCAAAATTGCGCTGGTTTACAGCCAAAAGGAAAAATATTTTAAGTTTCCCGGCGGCGGCATAAACGGCGCAGAAAACCATAAGGCGGCGCTGATACGCGAAGTGCGCGAAGAAGTTGGGCTGATTGTAAAACCGGATTCCATAAAAGAATTTGGCAGCGTGTTGCGCCGGCAAAAAAACAATCGTTTGCCGGATACGATTTTTGAGCAGGAAAACTTTTATTATTTTTGCGAAGTTGAAGAAAAAATCGTGAACCAGAATCTTGATTTGTACGAAGCCGACGCCGGTTTTGTGCTGAAATTTGTAGATATTGACGAAGCAATTCAGGTTAACGCCGAATATAAATCCGATGATTTTTTCAATGAAATAATGATAAAACGGGAACTTAAAGTTCTTCAGCTTTTGAAAAACTGCTGATTTTGCACCTGTTTTGCCTGCCCTTTTGCCCGGCGATACAAAAAAACGAGGAAAATATGTTTGAGTTTGACTATATTTTTGATGAAAAGACAATAATTGCAGGCAGAGATTTTTTGCTGGCAAAATATATGCTTGCACTAAAAATCTTTTTGCCGCTTTTTATTTCTTTTATTTTTCTTAAAGAATATTTAGCAACAAAAGATACTGCAAATATAATTGCGCTGGTTGCCGCACTGGCTGTTCTTGCGGTATTTTCTTTTGCCGCGCAGAAATGGTCAAAGAAAAAATATATAAAAAACAGCAGCAATTTTATTGGAATGAAGGTAAATATTGTTTTTACAGACGAAAAAGTGGTAATAAAAACCCAAAAACAGAACCAGTTTGAACAGATACAGGAATACGAATGGAGTCAAATATACAAAATCGTACAAAATGATTCCTATTATTTCGTTTATTTGTCAAAACTTTCATCGCATATTATTCCCAAAGGCAGCTGCATAAGCGGCAACGAAGCCGATTTTGCAGCCTTTGCTGAAACCAGAATCAACAACCTCGCAGCAAGCAGCGAGGTATGTTGATATTAAACTCTCCGCACGAATAAAAAGAAAAAAAACGATTAAAGCCGGAACGACGATTTGGCTTATGTGCAGCCCAATAAGCCGCAGCCGGAATATTTGTTTGCAGGAAAACATTAGCCCGAATGCCGGCTTTAAAAAACTGATAGAAATAAACTGTTTTTATGCTGATAAAAAAATTGTCATACAAAACCTGCCGCACTTAAGCGGGCAAGTTGCCGTATTTTATCTGTTACCCAAATACGGCGAATCAAGATGCGTGCGGCAAAGCGCAAAATTTGCGATAAAAACTTATGAACTTGCCCGGATTTTTGGAGCAGATATTATGCAGCTTCATCAAAAATCCGGCAAAACATATAAAAACGTCTACTGTCTGCGTTCCCTGCCAACGGTTTTATAATAATTGGCTTTATCCGCATACATTCGCTTTTCTGCAATATTAACAAGCGTTTTAATATCTTCGCCGCTAAACTGTTCAATTTCTGCCGATACGGCAAAACCGAACGAAATATGCAGCTGGTCAACAAGCGAACCGTGCCAGCTTTCCGTAATATTCTTAAAAGCATCAATCTTTTTCTGCAGGTCAGATGCTTCGTTTTCAACAAGCAGAACAAACTCGTCGCCGCCAATTCTATAGCAATTGCCGCATTCGCCAAAGGCAGAACGCAGGCAGCCTGCAGCGCCAATAATCAGCTCGTCACCGGCGGCGTGGCTTATTTTATCATTAGTCGCCTTAAGTTCGTTAATATCAAACAGGGCAACCGTCATCTGCTTAACGCCGGATTCCTTCAGGAACCTGATTTTTTCTTCGTAACTGTGCCGGTTCAAAAGCTTGGTCAATTCGTCATAGGCGGAAAGCTTAAGAAGCCGTTCGTTTTCTTTTTTCATTTCATCAATGCTCTGGCTGGTAAAAATAACCTCTTCAACTTCGCCGTTATTGTAAGTAATTGGAATAAACTGGGCGCAGAACCAGCCTATTTCCGTGCCTTTAAATTCGGCAAGAAGAATATTTTTTCCCGTCAGCCTGTAGGCAACCGTGGTCAAATCCGTAAATTCCAGCGCTGCTTCAACGTGTTCCTGGTCTACAGTATTGGTAATTACGGCGCGCATCTGCCCGCTTGCATCAATATCGCTGTTTATAAACTTCTTTACATGAGGCGAAGTTGTAATTTCCCTTACCGTATTGTTAACAAGATTTATGATGTGAACCGTGTTATAAACTTTCGCCATGGAAGAAAGAACGTCATTCTGTTTTTTTAGAATTGTCGAATATTCGATTGATTCTTTATATTCCCGTTCGCGGTGGTAAAGGTGCAAAAGCAGGAAAATAAACAAAAAAGAAACGCAAAGATAGAAAATAAAATAAATAAGGTAAAACTTGGACTGCCGTTTAAGAACTTCATGTACAGACTTGTCTTCCGTATAATTTTCAACCCATTTTTCATCAAGCTTAGAAATTAAGCCGTCGTTACTCATCTTTATGATAATTCCGTTTATGCGGTCTCGCAGTTCGGGCAAATCGTCGCGCACGCCGATTGCAGGATAACTGTTCATCAAAGTAACGCTTGAAACCAGCTGCCAGTTGTTTTTTTCTATAATTTTTGTGCCTACAGAATTATGGCAAATGCCGTAATCAATTTTTCCTTCATTAAGGGCGGATAAAATATCCGTATTGGTATAAAACTCAACAAACTCGCAGTTAAGGTCAAAAATGCGGGTAATAACCGAATTAACCATAAGACCAACGCGCTTATCTTTAAGTTCTGCAATGTTATGTATCTTTCCTTTGCCAAAAATAGAAAGCGAATCTTTAGAAGCCGGAACAGTTTTCAGCACGCCGTTCATGTGGGAAAAAATCTCAAGACCAAGTATCAAATCGGCATCTTTATTCTGCAAAAGTTTTTTGCAGCTCTGCCAGTCGGTAAAAGTTATCTGGGCTTTCATTCCCAGTTCATTGGCAATCTGGTTTATAAGTTCAACGTCCAGACCGCAGATATTATCGTTTTTGTCGTAAAAAGAATAAGGCGCAAAGTCAAAATCGGCAACAACCCTAAGCAGCGGCGCATTTATGTAATCCACGTCATTAAGGATTTCAACTTTAGGCTGCCTTGAAAAAAAACCCAGCTCACCCATTGTAAAAAAAACAGGAAAAATTAAACCTAAAATTAAAAATCCAATAAAAAAATGCTTTATCTTTTGCATTATTTTATTATAGCACAGTATTTTACTTTACAACAAACAATATTTAACAAACTTTCACCACTCGTTTACCAAATTCATGCTGCAAAAAAGTATTTTTTATCTGAAGAAATTTTGCAAAACGCCACATATTCAGTAAAATTTCATACGCAAATTCTCCCTCTGTTACAAACGGCGGCAGTTTTTTGCATAATCGGTGGAATGTTTTACCGCATTTCCCCATGCAGGCATAAAAAACCGCCGTTATTCTGCAAACGGCGGTATGTTTTTTTTCGGTTTATACTAAAAACTTGGCAGTTTCGGGGCAGGTAAAGTTTCGTTTACGGGTTCTGCCGGCTTGGGCTGCACTTCTTTTTTGGCAGAACTGGCGGAACTTTCGCCTGTGCCTGTACTGCTGCCGCCAAAACTGTCCTTTACTTTATCAAAAGTATTCAGTATGTCCGGGTTCAAGGTTTCCTTTACATCAATTAAATGCACCTGAATATCAGTAAAGCCCATTGCGGTAAAAATCTGGGTAAAAAGTTCAACAGCGTGGGCGTTGGCTTCGTCCAGAATGCCTTCGCGCACCAAAGTCTGTTCAACTGCCGCGCGGCCTTTGTCAATTTCCGTAAAAATGCTTTGGGTTGTAATTGGAACAAAAAGGTTTGTTGCTTCGTCAAAAATCTGCTGGCTTTCAATTTCGTTGCCCAATACGCTGCATTTTGGAAGGTTTACTACAATGCTGGTGCGGTCTTCGCTTATTTTATAGGTTGCCTGACTTATATCTTTTATGCCTGCGCGCAAAATTCCGCTGTATTTTACCATCGAATAAGCCTTCGCCATGCCCATCATTCCGGTTTTTTTTATAAGAATTACGTCGCTGTACCGTGTTTTTATACTGGCAAGTTCGGCACAGCGCAAAATTTCTTTTGCAGCAAGGCTGTGCACTGCCGTATATTGTTTTTCCTGATAGCGTTTGTAAAGTTCGGTTCCGCCAAAATAAAGCGCGCCTGCAAATGCACAAAGCAGCAAAAGCCAAACGAATAATTTTGCAAGTTTCTTATAAACTGTTTCTTTTAATCCCATAGTTTTCCTCCAAAATCTCTAATCTGTTTAGTTGAATTATAAAGTCTGCACGGCGTCAATCAGTTTTTGCGCCGTTAATCCGTAAGTGCATTCTATTTTGCTGCCTGCCATGGCGTGTGCCAGACTGGCGCTTGCTGCCGCATCAAGTGCGCTGTAACCTTGAGCCAGCAGTGCGCAGATTAATCCGCTTAAAACGTCGCCGGTGCCGCCTTTTGCAAGGCTGGCAGAACCGAAACTGTTTACCAAAAGCAAGGTCTGGTCTTTTGCATAACCACAATTATAGGCGGTTTTTGCAGTTTTTTCAGCGTAAAAATTTTGTAAATTTTGTTCATCTGAAGAAAATTTACAGGCAATTATCGGGTTTGCACCTTTCAATAAAAGTACAATATCCGGGTATTTCTGGCAAAACTGAGAAGCAAGTTCAAAACGCCGGCTTTGTATCTGGCTGTTTGTATATTCGCCCATTCCGCAGTTTGCCAGCAATACAGCAAATTCTTTTGGGTGCGGCGTTAATACCGTGGTTTGCTTGCTGCGGCTTCTTTGGGCTAAAAGTTTTTCTATGCCGCTGTAATAAAAAAAATCTGCGTCTAAAATGCAGGCGGCGTTTGGATTTGCGCTTAATATTTGCGACCATTCTTCCAGTATCTGCCCTTTGCCCAGCCCCATTCCGCAGGCAAACGCCGTAACGTTTTTGGGTATTTCGTTATTGTACATAACTTCCAGCGGCAGCATTGGCGGCGGATTCTGACTGCAAAACAGGGTAACAAGCCCCGCGCCAAAACCGTAAGCCGCACTGCTTGCCAGCACACCTGCGCCGGTTTTTACGCCACAGGCAATAAGGGCGTGACCAAAGGTTCCTTTATGCACGTTTTGCTTCGTTCGTACTGGCAGCATAAGGTCGCTTTTTTGCAAAAGAAAGGCGTCCGCCTTTGCGTTCTGTAAAAAGTTTTTTTCGCTTATGCCCAAACCGGCACATATTATTTCGCCGCAATAATCTTTTGCAGAATCATCGTAAAGCGCGGTTTTTAATGCGCCCATTGTTACTGTTTTTTCAGCTGCAAATGCGCATTTTTCTTCCGGCTTAAGGTTCGGATTAGATAGCGAAGCAAGTCCGCTGGGCATATCGCAGGCAATTTTTGCGGCGTTTATCAGGTTAAGCTGGTTCAATATCTGGGCGTAGTTCTGTTCAACTGCGCCGGTAAAGCCGCTGCCAAAAAGGCAGTCCACTACAATATGGCAGGGTGTATGTTCTTCAACAAAAGGCTGCAAGCCGGGCACGCACTGCACACCTGCCAAAATTGCACGGTTTTTTTGTGCAATGCAGCTTGGGCTTTTTGCCGGTTTGGCTTCGTAAACAACGGGGTTTATTGAAAAATTATAAGTTCCTGTACCGGCGGCGCAATTAAAGCGAAGGCTTTCGCCGTTCAGTCTGCGGGCTAAACACCAGCCGTCGCCGCCGTTATCGCCGCTGCCGCATACTATTAAAACATTAATTTGCTGGTTCGGGCTAAAATTTGTGCAAGTTTCTTCTATTATATTGGCAAGCACTTTATGCAAAGCGCCTGCGGCATTTTCCATAAGAATATCGTCTGTAAGGTTATATTTGCTTTTTGCGGCGGCATCCAAAAGCCGGGTATCGGTAAATAATGGCAACATGGGTACAGTATAAATCAAAAAAAGCTATTTGGCAAAACAGCAGAAAGGAATATGCAAACCAAGGCGCGTTAAAACTGAAAATTTTGATTTTCCGTCATAAAATCTTGCAAAAACAAAAAAAGACTGTTAAAAAGCGTTTTGCTTTTCAACAGCCTTTCTGCGTTTAAGAATATGCGTCCGGTTTAGTAACGGAAAATTATTCTTTTCAGGTACAAATATTTGCCTTGATTATTTAGAAATATCAATATTTACGCCCGAAAGTCCTACAAATGCGCCAGCCTGTGCTTCGCTTGAATCCGGATGAGCGATAAGCCACTTGTTGCGTGCCCAAAGAAGTTTGTCTTCAAAGTCAATTTCTTTGATAGCTGGTTTTTCTGTATTTGTGTCTTTTGGAAGAACGATGATTACGCGGAAACCGTCTTTGCTAACTTCACCGTTTTTAACGGCATTGCATGGTGCATAATGCAGGGTTGTTTCGTATACCTGAACAACAGTTCCAGCCGGAACATAGAAAGCTTCTACTAACGAAGTATTCAGTTTGCCGTTTTTTACAGACTGAAGCGGTGCAAGCAGAAGAACCATGTCGTTTGAAGGAATGTTCAATTCTGAACCGCGGTGCCATTCAAGGCAGTTCAATTTTGTATTGTTTCCGTTGCAGTAACCAATCTGAATAGGCATTCCGCCGTAAGCGTTGTCGCTGAATTCCTTGGCGATTGGAAGTGATTCAAGACCGGCATCACCCGGTTCGTAAATTACTGCATCGTCCGGCTTTTTGGTTGTTTCATCCAACTTTTTAAGAAGGTCTGTTACATCGTAACCTTTAAGAACCTTTCCATATTTTTCAAAACTGTGCGAAAATACTGATTTAATACGCATTCTGTTATTACTCCTAATGTTTCCATTCTATCACCGAAACTAATAAATTGCATCAGAAAAAATAAGGCAAAC
>JAKSTR010000026.1 GCA_024402495.1 Treponemataceae bacterium | reverse complement strand
CAATGATTAAAGTATCTGTTAAAGAGGAAACAAAATGACAGACGAAGAAAAAGCAAAAGAATACGCAAATATTCATATTGATAGTGAATGGGATAGGAAACAGATTGAACAAGCATATCTTGACGGACTTACAGAAGGAAGAAAAGAAACAAAAACAGAATGGAAAAACTGTTTTTTAAGCTGTTCAAGCCCTTATTGCAGAAAGTATTTTGAAAACGTTGCTATTGAGGGCTGTTTGGGTAATATGAGCAAAAGGGAGCAGTAATTATATGTACGAACAAAAGAAAACCGGCATACAGTTAAACTTAGTTGAAATTAGCAGTCATTACAACAATGATTATATACACGGATTAGCTGCAGAAGAATGCTCAGAGTTAATACAAGCCTTAAACAAAATTAACCGCCGCGCTATTGCCGGGGAATATCTGGGAAAGGAAGAGCAGCTGAAAGAACATCTTTTTGAAGAGATTGCCGATGTAGAGTTGCTTTGCCAAATGTTAAAGAACCGGTATAAATGCGAAACGCAGGTTTACGACTGGAAGCACCGTAAAATTGAACGCTGGCTTGAAAGGCTGGCTGAATGTTAGGCGTAATAATTGCATTAACGGCAATATCGGTTTTTATTGCCGTTGCGTATCAGATTGTTAACATTGGCAGCAAAGACGAAGAGGACAGCATAGAATGACTTACGGCTTGGAACAGTGCCCGATTTGCGGAAAGATTTACGAAAAGCCCGCGCCCCGGAGCAGTACCTGCGGCAACCCCGAATGCAAGCGCTTATATAAAAACAAATGGCAACGCGAGCACCACCACAAGCTTGCAGACAAACCCATACAAAGCCGCGGCAGGTACAGTGGCGAAACTTACACCAACATGCCGGAAAAAATTGCAGCAATAATGGCAAAGTATCAGAACGGCGTAAAAAAAGAACAGATTGAAAACTGGATAAACGGACTTTGACAAAATGACTATATTTTTTGAGGTTTAACAATGAATATTACATGCAAAACAACGACAACTTTATCATTAAATGAATTAACAGAGTTTCAAGGGGAATTAAAAAAAAGAACTTCAAAAGATATTAACAAGATAATTACTTCTATCCAAAAGTTTGGTTTTGCAACACCTTTTTTTGTTTGGAAGCACGAAAACATAAACTATGTGCTTGACGGGCATGGAAGACTTTCAGCATTGCATCAAATGGAAAAAAGCGGAGAAATAATACCGCCGCTCCCATGTGTATATATAGATTGTGAGTCAGAAGAAAAGGCAAAACAGCTTTTATTGCGCATTACTTCGCAATATGGAGAAATGACTCAAGAGTCTGTTCTTGATTTTATGAACGGGTTAGACCTTGAAATAGACGAGGTTGCATTGCCTGCTGGTGTGTTGGATTTAAAAATAAAAACAGAAGAAGCTGAAGAAGACGACTTTGAAATGGAAGTCCCAGAAGAACCAAATGCAAAACTCGGTCAGGTTTATAAATTAGGAAAACACCGATTGATGTGCGGTAATTCCACAAAACTGGAAGATGTAGAGAAACTTATGGGGGGGGTAATGGCTGACCTGCTCCTTACCGACCCTCCATATAACGTGGATTACACCGGTAAAACAAAAGATGCATTAAAAATACAGAATGATAAGATGGGAAATGACAACTTCCGTCAGTTCTTACGTGACGCTTTAACAAACGCTTATGTAGTAATGAAACCGGGTGCTTGTTTCTATATATGGCACGCAGATTCCGAAGGTTACAACTTTAGAGGTGCTTGTGATGAATCGGGATTGAAAGTAAGACAATGTATTATTTGGTCTAAAAACTGTATGGTTATGGGGCGTCAGGATTATCAATGGCAGCATGAACCTTGTCTTTATGGCTGGAAAGATGGTGCAGGTCATTTATGGGCTTCAGACAGAAAACAGACAACCATTCTTAATTTTAATAAACCAGCAAAAGCAGATCTTCATCCTACAATGAAGCCTATTCCTTTATTTGATTATCAGATTAAAAACAACACCAAAGGCGGTGACATTGTACTGGATTTATTCGGTGGTTCTGGAACAACTATTATGGCTTGTGAACAGAACGGTCGTGTTGCTTACTCTATGGAATATGACCCACGTTATGTAGATGTAATTATTAAGCGCTGGGAAGAATACACCGGAGAAAATGCAGAATTAATCTCTGAATAGGAATCCAAAGTTTCCCAATGGGTAGAAAAAAAGCATTTCCTAAAAAATTAGTATTAGAAGCAATTCTCAATTCAAACGGTATAGTTTCCACCGTTGCACAGAAACTGAACTGTGACTGGCACACTGCAGACACATATATTCATAAATGGGAAGAAACAATTCAGGCGTATAACAACGAAACAGAAAAGGTTCTTGATTTTGCAGAAAATAAAATAATGGAGTCTATACGCAAAGGAAACACAGCTGACGCGAAGTGGTATTTATCAAAGAAAGGAAAGCATCGTGGATTCGGTGACGATAACCAGCTTGATTTATTTAACAAAACCGCCCCGGACGATAACGAAATCAGGATAATTATTGATGACGATACACAGCAGTAATATTCTTGCGAAAGTGTATAACGCTTACTTTCGGCAGATTTTGGCGCACGAAAAAGAACGCTATACATTCACCGGCGGCCGCGCTTCGACTAAGTCATCGTTTATAAGCATTTGCATTGTGGTTTTAATTACAATGTTTCCAAAATATAACGCGCTTATTATCCGCAAAACTGCAAAAAGCCTGCGCCATTCGGTTTTCGAGCAGATTGTTTGGGCTATTGATTTGCTGAACCTGCGCTACACTACCGAGCGCGGAACCGGGTTTAAGATACCTAAAAGCGAACTTGCTGCCCTGCCCATTACTTACATACGCAAGAACGGCACAAAGCAGCAGATTATTTTTGCAGGGTGTGACGACCCGGAAAAGATTAAATCTATTAAAGTTTCACAAGGCTATTTTGCCATTCTTTGGGTCGAAGAAAAAACCGAGTTTACGCAGAACGAATTGCAGAACGTTAGAATTTCAGCTTTGCGCGGCGGTGATACCTTTTATATTTTTGAAAGCTTTAACCCGCCAAGCGCAACGCGCCACTGGTGCAACCGTGAAGCAGCAACCTACGACCCGAACCGCATTGTAATTCATACCACTTACTTAGATATTCCGCCCGAATGGCTGGGCGTTGCAATTCTGCACGACATTGAACAGACAAAAGCAACAAACCCTAGGGCGTACGAAAACATTTATCTGGGCAAGGCAACCGGCACTGGGCGCAACGTTTTTGAAAATGTTGAAATACGCGAAATAACGGACAGCGAAATAAAAACCTTTGATTATTTTTACAGCGGTATAGACTGGGGCTATTATCCCGACCCTTTCGCATTTTCAACCGTATCATATAACCCTAGAACGCAGACGCTTTATATTTTTGATGAATTGTTTTTGCAGAAACACAGCAACTTTGACGCGTTTTCCGCTTTAAGCGAGCACATGGAAGCAATGGGAATGAACATTGCACGCGACCGCATAACCGCCGACAGCGCAGAACCTAAAAGCATTGCAGACTTTAGAAGCTGGGGCGGCAATGTCCGGGGCGCAAACAAGGGTATTGGAAGCCGTGAAGCCAGTTTTAAGTGGCTGCAGGGCTTGAAGCATATTGTAATAGACCCGGCACGCTGTCCGCATATTGCGGACGAGTTTGCGCTTTACGAACACGAAATTGATAAAAAGACCGGCGAAATAATGGGCGGCTACCCGGACGGACAGCCCGACCACGGCATAGACACGGTGAGGTATGCTACAGAAACAATATGGCGGCATGCCGGCGAGTAAATGACTATATAAGCAGAGGTTAGCAATGTTTGAGCGTATAAAGGGGCTTTTTATGAATATTCTTGATTTATTCCGCACTTATTCAATTAAAGACATTACCGGAATTGATACAAACCTAACGGACGAAATGTATAATTCTATCAAGCTGTGGGGCGAAATGATGAGCGGCAATGCGCCGTGGAATGAAAAAGCACCGCCCTGCGGCGTATTAGACCAGATAGCCGGGCGGCTTGATATGCTTGTTTCTCGTGAGATTGGCTTAGAGGTAAACAACCCGGCAATTCAACCGGCAATGGAACACATAAACGCCAACGTTGACAAGATTGTAGACTATATCGCCCTTCTAGGCGGCTGTATTGTGCGCCCTATTTACAGCAATAATAAATTGCAGTATGAAACCCTGCCGCTGGGCAATTATCTGCCTATCAGCTACGACTTTGACGGCACTTTAACCGGTGCACTTATTCTTAAACAGATAAACATTAGCAATAAAAAATGGCTTTTGGTTGAAGAGCACCGGTTTGAAAACAAAACCCATACTGTAAGCTGTTCACTTTACCGCAATATAAACGGCTATCTTTCCAAAACCAGCCTTGCAGACTGTCCGCAGACAGCAGACTTAACGCCGGTTTACGCATGGCAGAACGTAAACCAGCCTATGATTATTGAGTTTAGAAACCACGCAGTAAATAAAATTGACGGCTCAAATACACCGGTTGCAATTATTGCCGGGGCTGAGGATTTGATTAAAGCCGCAGACGAACAGTTTGAAAGAATGAACTGGGAACAGAAAGGCGGCGAAATGCGTGTTTTTGCCGACCGTGACATGTTTGCAAAACGTACAAAGCGTGACGGCACTACAACCGGCGTAAAAATGACACCGGAATTAAACCGCCTGCTTGTACAGGTTGAAGGAGACGGAACCAGCACCGGTAAAATTACCCAGCACGCCCCGAAACTTAGAACCACCGCCCAAAATGAAATGCTCCAGCAGATTTTCCGCCGTATTGAATTAACATGCAATCTTGGAAAGGGGACAATCAGCGACATGGAAAGCGTACAGCAGACAGCAACCCAGTATAACGGCGGACGCGCTGAACTTTATGCCATTGTAGATAAAATTGAAGATGAAATTGAAACCAAATACCAGCAGTGCGCAAACGTACTGGCACACATGGCGGCGGCTTACCAGCTGGGCGCAAATATCGCAGAGATAAAAGTAACATGGAATAACGACGCAACGCGCAAGGACGAAACAGCCGCAAAACAAATGGCTTTGCAGGAAATTAACGCAGGCGTTAAAGCGAAGTGGGAATACAGGAAAGACTTTTACGGCGAGGAAGAAGCCGAAGCAAAAGCCAACACACCCGAAGAACCGCTTGCCGCTGACCCTTTTAATTTTGGAGTTTAAGAATAAATGTCACAGCACAATAAAATGAAATCAACCATAACAAAAAACGACATTGAAGTAATGCAGGGCATTAAATACGCCATAAACCGCTCACCGCTTAAACGGCGCATTGTTTACGCTTGGCGTGTTTTATGGGGTAAGTTTTAGCAAATGCTTGCACCGCGTTACCTTGACGGCTTGTCTGACGAACTAATAGAGATTTACTCACAGCTTGAAACCGACATTTTGCAGGATATGGCGCGGCGCATTGCCCGGCTTGGTAAAGTTACCGACAGCACAAAATGGCAGGCGCAAATGCTTGCAGAAGCAGGCGGCTTGAAAAAAGACGTTAGCAGAATACTGAAAGACTATGACAAAGCCATAGTACAGCAGATACAGGAAACGGTAACGCAGGCACTTGTAAAGAACGCCGCAAACGATAACATTATTTTTCAAGAAGCAACCGGGCGCAAGGTATCAGCACCAACAGCACAGCAAATGCTTGCAACTATTCAAAAGTGCCACAGCGACCTTGAACGCCTTACGCTTACAACCGCCGCCACCACACAAAGCCAGTTTGTAAAGCAGGCAAATCGCGTTTACATGGACGTGCAGTCCGGGGCGTTTGACTATGATTCAGCGATGAAAAGCGCGGCTGACGAACTGTCAAAACGCGGTATAACCACGGTACAGTATGAAAACGGAAAGCCGGTAACACGCACCATAGAAAGCGCGGTGCGTATGAACATTTTAACCAGCATAAACCAAACCGCCGCAAACCAAACCCTTAATAACTGCGAAGAATTGGAATGTGACCTTGTAGAAACTTCGGCACACATTGGCGCACGCCCTGAACATGAAGAATGGCAGGGGCAGATATTCAGCAGAAGCGGCAACAATAAAAAGTACCGCCCTTTTTCTGTCTGCGAGCTTGGAAGCGTTACCGGCATTTGCGGCATTAACTGCAAGCATTCGTTTTACCCTTACTTTGAGGGAATGGAAAACCACTACACCGAAAAAGAACTGGACGCAATGGCAGGCGAAAAAGTTACGTTTGAGGGGCGCGACATGACACGCTACGAGGGTGAGCAGTATTTGCGCGCTATAGAACGCAACATAAGGAAGTATAAAAGGCAGGCTTTAACGCAGGAAGCCGCAGGCGTAGACAGCACAAAGGCACGGCGCAAAATCGGCGAGTGGCAGGCAGTAGCACGCGACTTCACAAAGCAGACCGGCATAGCACGCGACCGTGCAAGGGAATATGTAGGCACAACCGGCAAACAGCCGCAGGGAATAAAACCGCAACTTCAAACAACTAAAAATCTAGAAGTTGCAGACACATTATTCCCGGGTGAAAAATGGGAAGAAAAGTCCAGTGGTTTGTTTGTTGCAAAAAGCAGAAATTCTACTGTAAAGAATGAAATTGAAAAACTAAAAAAGGAAATATCTCAAGCAGAAATACTTAGCGGACAAGGACACGTTGTTTATCTTCCCCCGGAAATAGGAGAAAACAAGCATTTTGACGCTATTGTAGACGGAAGAAAAACAGAATTAAAAACAGTTACCGGAAATATTAGAGCGGTAGGGGAAAGATTTAGGGACGCATTAAAACAAGGTGACGACATTTTTATACGCACCTCAAATAAAGTTCAAAGAGAAATATATTCTAAACTTATTGGAGAAACTAAGACACTTATTGAAAAAAAAGCCCTAACAAAAACAACCGGGAATATTTACGTTTGGATTGATAACGAAAAAAAATTATATAAATGGGATTTAAGCGAAATAATAAAAATAGCGAAAGATATTATAAAAAAACAAGCACCATAAAAATGGTGCTGTTTGGCTGCCCGAAAGTTTCCTTAAGGACAGTTAAATAATAAGCATTATAACAATATTATGTCAATAATAAAAACAAAAAAATCTAAATATTTCAGCTGTTCGGAAAAACCGAACAGCTCACTTTATTACTAATCTTTTACTATTCTTTTACTAAAACGCCCCGGAAAAGTGACTATAAACACAAGGAACAACAATGAAAATAATTCAAAGACTATTAACACCCAACCAGTACAGCCGCCCGTGCAAGGCAATAAAAGAACACCTTGGTATTGTAATGCACTGGACTGCAAACCCTAAGGCAACAGCAGAACAGAACCGGCAGTATTTTGAAAGCTTGAAAGCCGGATTCAGCGGTTTTGCTTCAGCTCACTTTATTGTAGGGCAAAACGGCGAGGTATTGCAGTGCGTGCCCGAAAACGAAATAGCATATCACTGCGGCAGTACGCAGGCTGACCCGACAAGCGGCAAAGTATACACCGATTATGCACGCGCCAAATATGGACAGTATGCAGAAAACTGCAAGGTAACAAGCCCTAATTACTGCACGCTGGGCATTGAATTATGCCCGACAGACAAAGACGGACATTTAACAGGGCAGACGCTTAAAGCCGCCGCAGAACTTTGCGCATACCTTTGCAAAAAGTACAAACTTACAGCTGACGACATAACCACACATAACGCCGTTGTGGGCTGGAAAGACTGCCCCCGGCTTTGGGTAAACCACCCGGAACAGTTTGAAGCATTCAAAAAACTGGTATCTGATGAACTGGCAAAGAATGAGGGCGTTTTGTAATGTGGGACGCTATAAACGGCATTTTAACCAGCGGAAACGCAACGGCGGTGCTTTTATTTTTGGGCTTGGTAATACTTGCGGCAATTGTGCTTGTAAAAACCAATGTAATAGCAGTTAAAACAAAGCATTTGCGCATAGGCAGGCTTGAAAACGAACGCGAAATAATAAGGCGGCAGGTTGAAACGGCGCATAGTTTTGTAATGAGCATAGAGGGGAAGATAAGAACCGACAACACCAACTATGACGGCTATTTTACAAAGTACATTCTTGAACGCGTTTATGACAAAGTTATTGAATGGATAATGTTCAACCATATTTCAAACAGCCCTATGTATATACAGGACAAGCAGGACACGCTTTGCAATTTGGTTTACACATTCGAGATAAAAGACGAGTTCAAGACACCGGAGTTCAAGGAAAGGATGAACAATTGGACTGCGGAACTTATAGCGCGCCTTGTACAGACTCGCGAACTTTACGGCAAAAAAGAGGAATAGAAGAAATGGAAGAAACAGCAATAGCAGAAGAAAAAGGCTTGAAAGCAAAAACAATCAGTAAGGCATTTAAGGCACTGGCAAGTGCCGGAATGGTTATCAGTGCCGCCCTTAAATGGGCTGGCATTTTACCGGGTGCAACAATTGGCGAGGTTTGCACGCTTTGGGCGGCATTTTATGCCGTAGGGGCTGGCACAATTGACGCTAATATTATAATTGACAAGTTTACAAAGGGGGTTTGAAATTGAGCATTACAACTTACGCCATTTTAGGGCTTGTGGTTGCGGTGGTTATCGTTTACGCAGTGGGCAAAATAAAACTTGCCATTGAAAAAAAACAGAACGAAAACGAAATTAACAAAATTAAAAAGCAGGGGGCAGAAAATGCACAGACAACAGCGGAAATTATCGCCGGTAGTAATCAGATTAAAGAAAATGCTAATACTGGCAATCATGGCAACGATTTGCACACTATGGGCGAGCAGCTGCACCAGTACGCCGGTAATAAATAACCCTGCACCCCACTACACCGCGCCCGACCCTTACGACCAAGAGGGTAATTTTGTAATTGAAGAAGTTACCGCAACCCAGCCGTTTACGGCAAAAGCAGACGGCGTTTATATGCCGTGGTGGTACTGGCAGAGGGTGTATAATTACATTGTAGATACGCAGGCGGCGCAGGAAATACACGAAAAGCAGAAATAACTATATAAGTGTAAACAACCATACCTTAATAATCTCTCATACTTAGCCGTTAGCCCTGCCAAGCTGACGGCTATTTTTTTTGCAAAATGACTATATAAGCGATGTTTTTTATCATCTAACATGTACTCCTTTTAGCTTTCCGGTAGTGTTGCAGCATTACCGGTTTTTTTTATTTCAAAAGTGACTATATAAGCAGGAGGGCTAAAAAATGACAAAGAAAACATACTCGCTTGTTTCCGGGTTAATCGGCGTTGCGGCTACTACTGCAAACATTTTAGTTGCTTACTTTCAGCCTGCAATGTATGCGCCAATTATTGCCGCTATCGGTATCGGTGCAAAAGCCGCAGAAGAAATTCTTTTGCTGTTTGTAAAAGAAAATTAAAACTTTGCCTTTCCGGGGCAGAAACAAAGCATTTATAAAAATGACTATATAAACAGCGTGTACGGCGCGTAACCCGTAATTATCCTACTGGCTGGCAAGCCGTAAAAAATGCGTAGGGAGAAAACAGTAAATGAAGCGTGATTTTTTGGAAGGCTTAGGACTTGAAGCCGACACAATCGAAAAGATTATGAAAGAAAACGGTAAGGACGTTGAACGCGAAAAAGCAAAGTTTGCCGATTACGACGACATAAAGAAACAGCTTGAAACCGCCAATTCAACACTTGAAAAGTTCAAGGACTATGATCAGACAAAGGCAGATGTTGAAAAATACAAAGCCGAACTTGAAAAATCGCAGAAAGAAAGCGCGGCAAAAATTGAAGCAATGGAACGTTCTGCTAAGGTTGGCGATTTTTTGACCGGTAAAAAGTTCGTTAATGACATTACGCATAATGCCATTAAAAGCCAGCTTGCAGACATGCTTGCTGACCAGAAGAACGCCGGAAAAAGCATTGAAAACCTTTTTGACGAAATTACGAAAGACAGAACCGACCTTCTGAAAATTGAAAACGCACCAACGCCGCCGGTTGTACCGGAGATGAAAGGCGGCGGCAACAAAGGCGACAGTGACGCAGCAGCCCGCGCTGCCATGGGTTTGCCACCCAAAAAAGAATAATTTTAATTAAGGAGAAAACTATGGCTAATCAGATTGCAAAGTTCAAAAAGTATGTAGACCTTTTGGACGAAGTTTATAAGGCAGAAGCAAAAACTGCCATTTTGGAAAGTGATGCAACACTTGCACAGCAGGGCGCAAACGCCAACGAAATTATTATTCCAAAACTTGACATGGACGGTTTGGGCGATTACGACCGCAACAGCGGTTATGTCGGCGGCAACGTTACAATGACTAACGAAACCGTACAGTTTAACTATGACCGCGGCAGAAAGTTTTCCGTTGACGCAATGGACAACGAAGAAACCGCCGGTTTGGCATTTGGTAAACTTGCTGCTGAATTTTTGCGTACTAAAGTTGTGCCGGAAATGGACGCTGTACGCTTTGCAGAATACGCCGCACTTGCTGGCACTAAAACAGAAGCCGCACTTTCAAGCGGTGAAGGTGTTTTAGCCGCCTTGCAGGCAGCAACCGCAAAAATGGACGATGACGAAGTGCCAGGCGAAAACCGCCACCTTTTCATTACTCCAGCTTTGCTTGTAGCCGCACAGAATGTTGATACTACCAAAAGCCGCGAAATCTTGGGCGCATTTATAACCATTACAAAAGTACCAAATTCACGTTTCTGCACATTGATTGACCTTAAAGACGGTAAATCATCGGGCGAAACAGCAGGCGGTTTTGCCAAAAACGCAGAAGGTAAAGACATTAACTTTATGGTTATTGAAAAATCTGCAATCCTTCAGTTTACAAAACACCGCGTAAATAAAGCCATTCCGCCGGAAGACAACCCGGACGCTGACGCATGGATTTTTAACTTCCGCGAATACGGCTTGAACGATGCTTACGAAAACAAAACAGCAGGCATTTACCTGCACAGCGACATTACAGCACAGAAAGACAAAACAACATAAGGACTGAAAAATGAAAACAGTAGGCTATAAACCGGAAAAGGCAGACGAAAAACCGGCAGAAAAGAAACCGGCTGAAAAAAAATAGTTTGAGGGGCGCAGAATGTTTGAAAATGTGACATATAGTTTTTATACCGAAGTTTTAGGGCGTTCTGCTGTCCCCGAAGACCAGTTTAATTTGCTGGCTGTTGAAAATGAGCTGTTTATTAAAACGCTTATAAATGACGGCATTGTAAAAGAACGTGAAGAAAACGGCATTGATTCAGCCGTTTGCAGAATGATTGAAATTGACTACCTTACCGAGCAGGCAATAAGCGGCGCGGCAAACGAAAACGGCGGCAGTGTAGCAAGTGAAAGCATAAACGGCTATTCATACAGCTATGACAAAACCGCCCAGCAGGAAGCTGTAAAGCTTAATGCTAAAAGCGCGGTACAGCAGAAAATCAATGTCATTAAACTGTATAACGACTGGTTTGCAGGGGTCTGCTAATGGCAAGACCAATAAATAAAGCACTGCTTGTGCACACCTGCACGCTTAAAAAGCCCACCGGCACAGACCGGGACAGAAACACTGTTTACAGTGAAACCGTTTTGAAAAACGTTCGTATTGGCGTTACATTGCAGAATGCCCGGGGAAATATTGGAGAGGTTAAAACCGATTCAATGTTGCTTTTCATTGACGCAGTAAACACCGTTTACGAAACCGCAGAAGGTGAAGAAATCCCGCAGGCTTTACCGGCTGAAAACGATTTGATTGTTTGGGAAAACATAAGCTTTACAGTTCGCAAAATAATGCCGTGCTTTGCCAAAAGCAGTACACCCCACCACTGGGAGGTAGAGCTTGAATAACAGCGGAACAATAACTTTTACAGTTAACGCCAATTTCAACACGGCGGCAATACAAAAGAAGCTTGACGCGGCAATACACAAAGCGCAGATAAAACTTGACGCGCAGATAATAGCAGACAGTAATTTTTACTGTCCGTTAAAAACCGGGGCTTTGCAGAAATCGGCAATAACTAACACCGTATTAGGTAGCGGCAAAATTATATGGCGCACACCTTATGCACGCGTGCAATATTATGGCGTTAATTTTGACCGTAGCAAAGACCCAAACCCGAACGCCTGCGCCAAATGGTTTGAAGCGGCAAAAGCACACAAACTTGAACAGTGGGAAAGGCTTGTAAATGATACAATCAAAAATAGCTGACACTATCAGCCAATGGGTAGAAGAAGCCCTGCTGTTGCCTTTTACAATCTTTTGCGACCTTATACCGGACGCTGACACTGACGGCGCATGTATAAGGCACGACCCCACCCCGGCGGCAGAACAACGCTATATGGACGGTTCAAGGCTTGTGTCGTGGAATTTTACATTTTTTACAAGATGTAAAAACGCCGCAGAAGCTAGGGAATACGGCAAGCGGATTGTTGACATACTGGACGGTGCAACAGTAACAAGCACCGACCAAATTGAAATAGAGTGCGAAGCGGTAACATTGCCGCAGTACATCGATACGGACGCGAAAGGTTTTACAACCTATTCACAGTCCGTAAAATGCACATTTTTGGAGGAATAAACATGGGCGATTTGGTAAAAAAAACTAAAATTGTACCTTTTATGAATACCGGTACAGACTCAAACCCGGTGTGGACTCGTATTAAAAAATCTACTTCTTTCGATTTGGGTACAAACCCACAGGTAAAAACATTTGACTTTATTTCAAGTGAACAGCCCGAAGAAGAAATTGACGCTTACCAGCCGAGCCTTTCGCAGGCTTTGACAATGTTTAAGGGTGAACCCGATTACCAGCATATTTTTGATATGCTGTTTGAACTGCCTACAGGTGCGGAAGCTCACCGTGATGTACTGATTGTTTTTTATCAGGAAACGGCAACTTATACGCCGGAAAGCGCAAGCGAAGCGGAAGAAGTTTATAAGGCATGGAAAACAGACAGCCTTGTAAAAATCAACCAGCTTGATTCTGTAAACGAACAGATTAGTTTTGATCTTAGTTTTAACAACATTAAACGTGGTGCTGTTGCTATGGTTGACGGAAATCCTGAGTTTACAGAAGGAACGTTTAAAAACGGCTCTTTTACACCTAAAGCATAATGATTGATTTGAAAGAAATGTTTTTGCCGGGAACTGTTGAGGTTAACGGCAAAAACTACGATATACACACATCATTTAAATACTGGCTTTGTTTTTTGGAAATGTTAAAAGAAAAAAACACAAAGCTTAAAGACTATGATTTTATGTATATCAACAAAATACCGGTTGACCGTGCAGGCGGCCTTACTGCTTTAATGGCGTTTGGAAATCCACCGCAGACATTACCAAGGCAGGAAGAATTTAACAGCACAGCCGAGAAAGCCGTAGATTATAACGAAGATTCTGACTATATTTTTGCGGCTTTTATGGAACAGTACGGAATAGACCTTGTAGAAAGTGAAATGCACTGGTACAAGTTTTTAGCTCTTTTTAAGGGGTTAAATGGTACTAAATTGAACGAAATTATAGGGTTTAGACTGTACGAAAACACCAGCGGAAAAAGCGACAGTTATACACGGCAAATGGAAAAACTGCGCCGTGCGTGGGAACTGCCGGAAGAAGAAGAGTACGGAGAGGACGAAGCTCTTGAAGCTTTTGAAGCACGTTTAAAAAAATAAAAAGCCCCGGAATTATCCGGGGTTTTGTTTTATACGGAAAAGTGACTATATAAATATGGCAGACGGTAAAGTAGAATTCAGCACTAAAATAGACGAATCAGGACTTGATAAAGGCTTAAAAAGCGTAAAAAACAAAGTTGAAAGTTCGTCAAAAGACATAGGAAAAGGTTCAAAAGGACTTAACACTTTAAAAACCGCATTCAACGAAACCGGCGGCGCGGCTGCCAGTTTTGCCGAAAAGATGAGCAGTGTTGCAACAAGCGGCGGTGCGCTTGCGGCCGGAATTACAGCAGCAGTTGCGGCCGCAAAAAAATATATTGAAACATTAAAACAGGCTAACGAAGCCTATAAAGTGCAGGAAAAAGCAGAAAAAGCACTTAGCAACGCCGCAAAAAACAACCCTTACTTAAACAGGGATAGTGTTGCACGTTTGCAGGAATATGCAAGTGAACTGCAAAAAATCTCCAACTATGGAGATGAAGCAACGATAGATGTAATGGCTCAATTAGCCGCTACAGGCAGAAACGAAGCCGAAATAATGAAAATTATGGGCGCGGCGGCAGATTATGCAGCAGCAAAACACATTGACCTTTCTACCGCGGCACAGACACTTAATGCAACATACAGCGGTGCGGCCGGGCTTATGGGACGGCAGATAGATGATATTAAAGACCTTACAGAAGAACAGCTTAAAAACGGTGACGCGATAGACTTAATAGCAAATAAATATAAAGGATTTGCACAGCAAAGCGTAGACAGTAGCACGCAGGCAAAAAACGCTTTTGGCGATTTTATGGAAAGCGTTGGAAAAATGGCAAACCCGATGTTTGAGGGTTTAAATCAGCGTGCTACAGCATTTTGGGAAAAAATGACAGCTCAAATGCAGAAGTTTAACGATGCGTTAAAAACTGCTAGCCGAAAATGGGGAATTGGTGGGACCAAACGCGCAGTTGATGAGGGCGTTGAAGCAATGTCTGCAACCTATACGAACCGGAACACCGGAGAAGAAAAACGTGCCGTAGAAATGCAGACAACCGAATATTTGCAATGGCTTAAAGAAGAGCTTGAATGGCGCGAAAAACTTACAGCAGAAGAAGAAAATGTGCTGTTTGAGATTGATATGGAATTAAAACAGCGTGAACGCCTTGTAAAATACGAACAACAGCAGGCAGAAGCCGCAAAAAAAACAACCGAGGAAACCAAAAAAGCCCAGGCGACACAAAAAACAGCAGACGACCTTGCAAGAGAAAGCAATAAAAAATTGCAGGAAAACTTAAAGGCACTTGAAATAGAAGCCAAGGCAAAAGGTGAAGCTGTAAGCGTGCAAGACCAATACAACGTATATTTACAGTCTTATATTGATTTGCTTACCAAGACAAACGGCCTTATAAAAGAAGGTTATCCGGTAGAACAGAAACGTTTACAGCAACTGGAAGAAGCTAAAGCGGCAGTAGACGCGGCGGCTGACGCTGAAAAAAGGTTAGCGGCCGCAATGCAGTTAACGCAGGCGGCAACAGAAACTATTAACAGCATTAAAAGAGAACTTACACCGGCGGCAGAATTACAGGAACAAATCAGTTCACTTGAAGAGTTGAAGCAGAAAATTCAGGAAACAAGTGAAGCAGAAATTGCCGCTGCCCAAGCCGGAGAAGAAAAACAGCTTAGTAAAACAGAACTGATAAAGGGTTTAACCGAGGTAGAAAAATCTATTATTACAGAAAAGGTTGACGCGGTAGCCGGAATAGAAGAAAGCTGGTGGCAGAAGTACGAAAACAGACAACAGGAACTGCTGGAGCTTAAACAGGAACTTTGCGACAGTGAAGTTTTAAGTGAAGAAGAAAAATATGAAAAAATGAAACAGCTTGACGAAGCCTACAAACAAAGCAAGGCTTCGCAAATTTCTGACCTTATGGGGCAGGTTTCAAGCTATACATCGCAGATTGTAGGCATTATCAATCAAGCAGCTTCTGTAATGCTTAAAGCCGTAGAAGATGAAGCAAAAGCAGAACAGGCGGCAATTGAAGAAAAATATTTAAAAGGAGAAATCAGCGAAGAAGAATATAACGAAGCCATAACCGAAAGCAAAAAGAAAGCCGCAGAAGAACAGTATAAAATTCAAATGGTTCAATGGGCGGCAAGTATTTTGCAGGCAACAGCCAACATTGCAGAAGGTGTAACGCAGGCACTTGCTCAAGGTGGTGTTGCTGGTATCGTGTCCGGGGCTATTGTTTCAGCGGCCGGAGCTGTTCAGCTTGCTTCTATTATAGCTTCTAAGCCTACTCCACCAAGTTTTTCAACTGGTGGTATTGTAGGCGGTTCTTCTTATTATGGGGATAATGTAGCCGCAAACCTCAACAGCCGTGAAATGGTAATGAATCAGGCAGAGCAGAAAGGCTTGTGGGAGTTTATCAACGGCGGAAGTAAAGGAACTGGTGGCGGTGTAAACATTGTTGTAAATAACAATGTTTCAAATATGGCAACTGCACAGCCCAAAATAACACGCGACAAAATAGAAATTATGATTGACGCGCGAGTAAATGAAAGCCTTAAAAATGGGCGTTACGATGATTCGCTTAATCAGGCACAGCAGGGCATGAGCGGCGATTATTACGGAATATAAAGGACACTATGGCACAGAATTGGAGTTCTTACGTAAATACTAAGTTTTACGGCCTTGACGGTGAGTACAAGGATAATACAGAAGAAGTAAAATTCAAGGGCGGCCGCGTTATACGGTATCTGATTAACAGTCACCCTAAAAAGGTTCATCAGGTTAGTTTACGATGTAAAGACAAAGGCACGGAAAAAAAAGACGGAAAAACAGAGTTTGAATGGCTTTTGTACTGGTACGAAAACATAGCAAAAAGCGGCACAGAACCTATTTATTTAACTGACATTGTAACTGGAATTGGAACAAAGCGGTATTACATAAAACTTAAAAACTGGAGAGGACAGCGTTTTAAAGAAGTTGGACTTGAAATAGAGGAGATTTAAAAATGAATATTGCAAGAGCCTTAGCTGAGGGTGGCGGTTATAACCTGCCGTTTTTGGTTCATTTGTACAATCCGGCAGGAACGCTGCATATTCATTTGATAAATGATAACGAAGACTTTGTTTATAAAGGGCAAACTTATTTATCAAGTAATTTTACATACTCGCCCAACCGGGACAGTGACAGCAATTTAAATATAGAACTTGTTGAACATGATGAAATCATAGATTTGCTTGAAGATAACTATTTTTTTTATGTTGAAGCAATCGGCATTTTCAACGGAGAAGAAGTAGAAGAAATGGGCGCTTATTATCATAAATACGGTGCAGGTGTTTGGCATGGGGATAAACTCGAAATGAAGTTTAATAAAGACGACCGTGGAGAAATGACTTTTCCGGCGCTTACAATGAACAGTTATAACAACCGGGGAAGCCGTTGAAATACGACGATTTGCTTAATGTGCCATATAAAAAATTTGGAAATGGTTTGGACGGTATAAACTGCTGGTATGCAGTGTTTGAATGCTGCCGCCGGGCGGGTACGCCATTGCGCGATATTTTCAGCGATTTGGAACACCTTCCGGCGGAAGAGGTAAATGACTATATAAACAAAGGGTTAAATGTAAGGGAAATCCCAACGCCCAAAGTAGGTGCGCTGGTTTATTCCGTTTACCGCGGTAATGCTCATGTAGGCTACATTGTAGAGCGCGGCAAGGTTTTGCACGCTACATTTGATAAGGGCGTGAAAATATCGCCAATAGAAGCATTGCACCCTATTGCTTATTATGAGGTTGTTGATGAAAGCAAACATATTCAAAACACTATCGAACAGACAGGAAGCGGTTGAGCTTTGCCCTGGAAAAACAATTGCAGAATCTTTGCCGGAATACGACACCGAAAATGCGGTTATTATTGTAAATGGTAAAGTTGAAAGTCAAAATTACAAAATAAATGAAAACGATATTATAACCATACGCCTTATGCCAGCAGGCGGCGTTGCAGCCATTGTAACTATTATTGTAGTTGCGGTGGTTGCTGTTGCTGCTGGTGTTGTTGGCGGTATTATAGCGTACAAAAAAAAGCTTGCCGCACAAAAAGCACAGCAAGACCTTGAAAAAACAAAAAAAGAAGCAAACAATCCTGAATTAGATAACCGCCCTTTTTTACGAGGGGCAAGCAACACAGACGCCAAGGGTAATTTAGTTCCTTTTGTATGCGGTTATAATTTTTTTACGCCGTATAAATTAAGCACACCGTTTTATAAGCTTACAGGCACAGACGGCGCAGACGAATACACATACACTGCTTTGTTATGTGGGTTTAATAAGCAGGTTATAAAGAAAATAGCAATTGAAGATATTACAATTAAAACTTTTGACGATGTAAAACCTCAGGAAGGTTCATATTCTATTGATGCGTCTGTTTTTGCAGAAGACGGGTTGATAGAAATTGCACAAGACGGTTTGCTTTTGCAGGATTTGCCGGAACTTAACTATAAAACCGAGTCTAACGCTTGTAATGATGAAATACCAAGAGATTCGAGCGTAGAAAAAGGCAACAGCGAATATTTAACCTATACCTTAGACCCTTACGCCAAAAACATTGAAATTGCGATAACGTTCCCTTACGGGTTACATGCTTATAATGATGATAACGTAAAAATCAGTACAACCGTTACAATCACGCCGCAATATTCACTTGACGGCGGTAAAACTTGGACTGATTTTGTTTTTAATAATAACGGTGTAATGACAAACACCTTTACTCGTAATGTAAACGACAAAGAACTTAGGTTTGTTGCGCGTAAAGATTTTACTTTGCAGGATTATAAAACACTTCATAACAACGAACAGACAGCTATTTATATAAGGGTCCGCTCAAACGGAAATGAACATAATCAGATTAAAAACAACTGTTATGTTTTATATTACCAGTCAATTTGCTTTGATCCTAACAAATCCAGTTCACCAGCCGGTATTGTAAAAGACAACGAAGAAGCCGGGCTTGTACCTGCTTCAATTGAAGAAGACAGAGAACGCGCGTTTTGTACTGTTTTAGGCTTGAAACTTAAAGCTACAAAATTAAACGAAGAAAAATTAAAGAAAATAAATATTATTACTAATGGTATTGCGCGTGTTTGGAATGGAACAGAATGGAACACAGAAAAACAGCCTACACGCAACCCTGCTGCATGGGCTCTTGAAATAGAAACAAGCGACAGACACCCGGCAAGCCGCCGTTCAGATAATGAACTTGATCTTGAAAGCTTTGGCGATTATTACGAACATTGCGAAAGTAAAGGCTATAAATTTGATTATCTCGTAACGCAGAATACAAAAAAAGATACTCTTTTGCAGTACATAATGGAATCAACCGGCGCGTGTATATATTACGACATACAAGGCCGCCGTGCTGTTGCTTTTGACCGGCCGCAGGAAAATGCACTGGCGGTTTACAATCCGCAGAACATTATCAGCATAAGCAATAAAAAGAACTTTGGCAGAAGAACGGACGGTTTAAGAATTAAATATAACAGTTCTGACAATGACCTTTTTAAAGAGGAAACTTATGTAGTAATGCGAGAAGTTGACGGCGTACCGCTTGAAATGACAGATGACAGTATTATTAAAGATATTACAGTAACTGGCATTACAACACACCAACATGTTGTAAAATATGCACGCCGCCTTATGGCGATTGAAATTCTCAGACCTAAAACTACTACCATAGAAGTCGGTAACGAGGGGATTTTTTACACACCGTATTCAAAAATTCTCATTCAAGATGATAGTTTAAAAATCGGCATTGGGAAAGGTTTTGTCATTCAAGATGTTGGTTATATTGGTAATAAACTTTCACTCATTTACATAGACAACAAACTGACATTTGAAGAAGGTAAATCTTACGGAATAATTGTCAACTGCTATGACTCAGAAGGAATGAAGCCGCTTGCCGTTAAAGTCCGGGGCGAAGGAACAACAGATACGCTTATAGTGGTTTCGGACATAAGCGCGACAGCAAGTTTAAAACCCGAAGTTAACTGTATTTTCAGTTTTGGAGAACTTGACGAAAACGGCGATTTTACACGAATTACAACAGAATATGTAATCAATCAGATTAAACGAAGCGAAAAAGGCTTTAGTATTGATTTGGTTAATTATAACGTAGCTATTTACGAAACCGGAACTATTCCCGAATATCGAAGTAATATTACTCAAAAGCCGGTTTCAAAGCCAGCCGAAATACCTGCTGATTATGTAACTTATAACCAGATGCAGCAGGTTATAGACAATCTCGAATCGGGTAATATTCCAATAGGTAAGCCCGATATGCTTACGCTGGTATATGGCACGGCTCACCGCGACAATATCACGTTAAGTTGTTCTCATAATACTGACGGTTTAAGAAACGATTTACGCTCAATTGTTTTTACTATTACCAAACCGGACGGGACCACAGCCACAGTACTGTCCAGTGGGAGAACAGCTACATATACATTTGACCGCACAAAAGACGGTTATCCTGAAAAGGAAGATCTGCAGAAATGGCGTGTAAAAGCCAACGCAACTAATGTTTATGGCAAAACAAGCGAAGACAGCGAAGAACATGCAGTAATAGTAACCGCTTATGGCACGTGGCAGGTAACACAACCAGCCGTAGTAACACGCGTAAGTGACCGCACAATAACACTTTTGTTAAACGCAACGGCACGCGCTGACAACAAGCAGATATACGGCACGTTGCGCTACAAAGTGCAGGTTAAACGCCCGGACATTGACACGGCATTTTTTAAGCCGAACAGCGGCGGCAACCCTTACCCGGACGAAAACAGCAGTAATGAACTTAATTATAAGCTTGCAAGCGATACCGGCTATATAGAAGCAGACGGCATTTACTCGCAGACAATGCCATTAAAAGGACAGTCAAACGATGAAATAGTTGATACTGCCTATATTTTCCGGGTTGTGCTTTATAACGAAGCAAGCGAAAGCGAACCGGTAGAAGCAACAGCAACCGCCTTATGTACAAGCATTAGGGATTTGGTAAAAGCAAATGAAACCGCAAAAGAAGCATATATAACCCAGCTTTCAGCCCTTTCGGCAAACGTCGGGACAATTTATCAGGGGGCTTTCGGGCGTAACTTAAACTATTGGGATTTGTCCACCTTTTTGGACGAAGCACAAAACCAGCATTACGAAGGTGCATTTCGTGTTGGCGGAGAAAAACAGTATTTACAAGTTGAACCAATTGTTTCAAACGGAATAATTACCGACTACAACATCAAGTTTATTGTAGGTGCGTTTGAACTTTCGGCAACGGCGTCAAACATTAACGGTGAATTGATTATTCAGCATAACGCCAATTCATTAGACCGCACGCGCATTACACCCAACGGAACTTTTTTCCAGCATCTCAACGGCGTGGAAGGTGACTGGCAGAACATTGCATACATCCACACAAACGGCCATTTTTCAAGCCAGTTTTTCAGCGACGGCAATGTATATTTTACGAACCAAACTATGAGCCAACGCCGCATTTCTGGCTATGACATAGGCGCGCCAATGCCGAGCGCCAATTCTAGGGTTTTTCATTTTGACGAAAATCTTCTAGACCAGCACGGCGAAAACGGTCTAATAATTACGGACGCGGAAAACGGTGACCATTTGCTTGTCGGAGCGGCAGAAAGTAGCGACGATTTGGACTGCACGCCCGCAATTCTTGCGGTGTCACCTTACGCAACAATCGGAAAATCCTTATACGGCCAGTATTCGCTTTTGTTCAATGCCGGGGCGGCGACAAATTACACCGTTGATTTTTGGATTCAATATATTTTTTCTGAAAATCAGGTTTTGTTTAACGTTGGCACGCAAAACGAAAAGGTGCGGCTGGTACAGGGTAACGGCGAATGCTACCTGTACGAACTGGAAGATAATGTTTGCCCGATGTTTGAAGAAATGATGATGTCGCGGCTTTTTTACCAGCTTGAATTTGCCACTGTTTGCGCCATGTACGCAGACGAAGCGGACATTTGCCCGATGTTTGAAAACGATTCTGCAATGTTTGACAACCGCGACCCTCTTGAACCGTATCACCACGAATGGATTTACTATACGAAGGTTGAGACAGAAGAAGGCGAGGTTTTTGAACGGCTCGAAACTACCGAAGAATTCCAGTTTTTTGAGAACCTTGAAAATATTTGGATCCGCACTTGTGAATTTAACGAACCGCGCGGCGGTTACGAAGAATTGCAGCACGTCGTAAATAATTCGGTTGTGGAAGTGGTAACGCTTGCAGAAGTTGGCGTGGCTATGGAGTCGAACGAATGGGTGCATTTTGGAATTATTGCCGACGCTGAAAAATTGTGCGTCTGTATCGACAGCACAAGCACTTGTTTTGACAGGGTGGAATTTTCCGGGGCTTTGTCCGTGAGCTTGTCGGAAAACAAAAACAGCTTTATGCTTGACGAACTGCTGATTGATACGGCGGCGGCACTGGATAAGCAGACATTTTTTGAAAATGCCGTAAAGCGCATTCCGTATGGTACGCTTGACGAGTCGCAGAAGTGGTTTGTTCTTTCGGCGCATGACGTTAACAAAGTTAAAACAAACCTTTTCGACACGCCCAATTTTAAAGCGGCAGTTGAAGCAATTATTGCAGAACATCTTTGAATAAATAACTATAATATAGGAAGGTAAAATTATGATTATTGACTTGACTTTGAACCCGGTTAAACTTCCGGGGCTTGAAAATTACACGCCGCCATTTGGAACAAAAAAAAGCACAAACGTCGGTTTAACCACGCTGGAAGGGTGCAACAATATTACATTGCCGTGGGAACATCAGCGCCCGGTTGTAATTAGTGATAATTCCACATTCTCCGCCGACATCGAAAGAAATGGGCTGATTGAAATTGAAGCGGCGGACATTACTTTAACAATGGTTGCCGCAACTTTTACAGGCTGTGAAGTCAAGATTATGACAACTTTTTTAAACGGTCTCGCAACCGTACAGATTGGCGCAACCATACACAATTTACATCCAGCGTCATTGTATACCCTTATATATGACGGCACAACATGGAGCGTAGAGAAAACGCACAAAAGCAATATTACAGCCAAAAACGTAACGGTGGCGGTTGAAGATTTTGAAACAGATTCGATATATCCTGATTATAGGTATAAAGCCGCTATTGCCTTGGCTGGCGTAAATGACAACTATTCGCCCGATGTGCGGTTCAGCCTTGCAGATGCAGCAAGCGGCATTTTTGCGCCGGTGGCAGACACTACGACAGACGCAATTTATATTTATGCAAGCAAGGTGCCAGCAAATAGCGTAACAATACCAGTAATTATTTGCACTCCCTTGGTTTGAGTGCTTGAAATTGTAACTATTATAGAAAGGAGCAAAACAAAGGACTAAATGACAGGTAAAACAAACGCGGGAGCATTAAAACTAGAATTTAATTCTGCTATTCAAAAAGGCAGTGTTAATGACTCGACACACACAGAAACTTATACAGTGTCGCCGAACAAGCTTTATACAATTATAGGACTAGCAAGTGGTGGTGCAAGAATTATTTCCGTGGGAAATATGAAAGTAATACATAATATAAATGTAAAATCAACAAGTCATGGATATATACAAAAACTGCTTATTGAGCCGACTGCCAGCCAAATAAGCCTAAGTATTCAGTCTAGAGCAGGTGATTATTATGAAACTCTTATTATGTAATACTTAAGGAGAAAAAAACGAACTATTCCAGCAGAAGAGATAATGACGCTAACAAAGTTTATTTTAAAACACGCCGGGCAAAAGGTGGACTTTGACGGCGCGCACTCTTTCGCCGGTAAAAACAACGACAGGATTTGAGCCGCCCAGTACTTCTTTAAGCTGGGCGGCTGATTCCGGCCTTTCGGAGTCTGCAAAAAAGCAAAAAATGGCAGACACCCGGAACTTGTGCAGTATCAATCAGATTACGCACACAAAAAAGGTATAAATACTGATGAAATACTGCACAAAATTGAAATTATTTCTTAATAAAGAATATCGTAAATACGGACAATTTCAACCAAATCGTTTTTAAGGACTTGGTTATTTAATAATTCTTTTATTTCGGTTTGTAAATTTTTTTCGTTGGTAGGTATAAAGTCTTCAATATTTTTTGCAGAAATAAAGTTTGTTAAGAAATCAGAAATTTCTGTTTCGTATTTGAATAATTCTGTTTTGGGCTGGTAGAGACCAAACACTACTGTTAATAAAACAGCAGTACCGTCAGCAGTATTTGCAGAAGATGAGTATTTGTCGGACCATAACAAAGTATTTGTTTTTTTGTCATATTCACTTCCAGGCACAACACCAGTATAAAGCGGAATATCATCTACATTAACAGCGTATACAGCACCGTTTGCTTTTACTTTTAGTGTTTTTGGTTTAATGGCAGCAATATTAAAACGCTCTCCATTCTTTTTTGCAAATTCTTCAAAGTCAATTGAAACACCACCCGAAGGTAGTTTACCAGTATAAAAATATTCATCATTAAGAATGTAAGAAGCCTGAATAATATCTGCGCCGGTGTTGTTGTTTACCCAATATAATGTAGGTGCGGCGTATGGGTTTTTACTGTTGTATTCAACAGTAACGTTGAGTTGTTTTTGACACGAACATACTAAAAAAGAAAAAAATAATAAAACTGTAATAATTTTATATTTCATGGCACACCTCGTAAAACAAAGATACTATTATTTTACAAGGAAAATACAATAAGTCAACCCGTGCGAATGGTAGCCGTGCCGCTGTGAGTGTCGGCGTAAAACTTACGCTACGAAGCCGCGAAAACCTTCTTGGCTATTTACATAAAAAATAAACCCAAACCCCGTAATTATAACCGGGGCTTTGGTTTATTTTTCAGATATTCTTAAAACATCAATTAGTGGCTTATTTTTCTTTTGTTGAAAAACCTGTAATTCTCATTTCTACCAGTTCTAAAAGTGCATACTGTTGCGCAATTGTAAGCTTGCGCAACTTGTTTTCTAAAGCCTCTTTAGGAAAAAGCAATAAAAAAGGTTGTTTAATTCTTTTAAAAAAGCGTGTACGTACACGCTTTTTTAAAAGAAAATAGCGGTTATTCAAATCAAGGAATAACCGCTATTATTAAATTATTGAAGCAGTAAAGACAAAAGCTTTTCTTGTGCCGCCAGCACTTCGGGGAAATGCTCAACGCGCCAGTTGGTATATCTTTCTTGCACAGTACCAACACCGGTACTATGCCCCATTACTGCGGCAACCTTAACCGGCGGCACGTTTTCAGCCAGTAAAAAAGTGTTGTAAAAATGGCGCAGGCTATGAAAACAAAGCTTTCGTTTTGTCTTTTCCTCGCCCCCGCAAACCAAAAGTAACGCCTTGCCAAACTCTACCGTTATAGTATCGTAAGGACACCACTCTGCCCCGGAAAGCATTCCGCGCAGTTCCGGCGTAACCGGTATTTTGCGTTCACTTCCGCTTTTGGGCGGCTGGTATTTATCGCGGTAAAATTGCCGGTAAATGTCAATGCAATCATCTTTCAAAGACGTACTGTCAATTGCGAGTATTTCAGAAACTCGCATGCCGGTGCAGGCAGAAACAAGCGCAGGAAGGTAAACGGTAGAATTGCATACCCTAAGCGTTTTTATAATTTTCTGCACTTCTTCCAATGTAAAAGCGTCACGCGAATGCTTCGCAAGTTTTAGGGGCTTAAGACCTGCGAAAGGGTCGCGCGAAATGATATCATCGTAAAAAAGTGAATTGGTAATTATGCGCAAAGTGCCCAATATAGAAGTTACTGTTTTGGGAGAAACCGGTTTCTTTCTGCCCGGGTCGGGACTAATGCCAACTGTTAGCAATTCGGTGCGAAACTCTTTAATCTTAGAAAGGTTGATCGAATCAACTTTAACGTTTTCTAAGTACGGCAGAATGTAATAATTGAGGTGCTGCCTGTACGTTCGCTTCGTTGAATCGGATATTCCTTTTCTTCCTTCCGTGCCGGTTGCTTCCTTGTCTTTAACCCAAACCGAATCATCGTCAAAAAAACCTTTTGCGTAAAAGCCGAAAGGCTTAGCCGAAGCTTGGTAAAGCTCACCTTTTTTTAAAAGTTCCTCGCAATAAATGCGGGCTTTAGCCTTAGACGTACAGCCAGTTGACTTGCCGCAGGTTCTCACACCCTGCGGCGAGTACGTGCGGTAATACCACACCACCTGACCATTCTTTCGCCGCCGACCATACAAAGTGAATGACTCTTTGTAGCGTGCCACGTAATACCTCCGTAATAATAAAAATTACATTATGTATACACGGCATTTTCAACAGCTTTTCACAGCCAACTAAGTCTTTCTCACACAATGACTTAGCAAGGGGGCTGAACGGTCCCTACGAGAGTTGAAGTTGTCATATAGGGGCTTTGGGCGTGCTGTATGTACCGTGTACGCTATGTATAGCGTATATGTTTATGCTGTCCGGGGCTGTTGTTAAATAGTGGTTACAATTCTGTATACTTTCTTCTATATAAAAGCGTAAATGTAGCCAATTAAACCGCCCTTTTCAGCATTTAACCACTTGAAACATTTTCTTTTTTTTCTATTTCACGCGAAAGAAGAAAAAGAATGTGATCTTGTGCGTAGTCTTGCCCTTCCGGGCTAAGCTTGCGGTAATTCTTTAATAATGTGCGTTCTTCGTTGGTTAAGCCGGTAGAATCTTGCCCGGTTATAAGATATTCAACTGATGTGTTTAAGATTTTTGCGATACCCAGCGCAATTGTTACACTAGGCATAGTTCCATTGCGCCAGCCGGAAATAGTGCTTTTACCTATAGACAAGCTTTCAGCTAAACTTGCCTGCGACATATTCCTGCTTTCAAGAATTTCGTTTAAGCGTTCAATAAAAGAAGTGGACATATTATTTTTATCGTAAAATATTCGTTTTTCCGCACAAAATAATTGACAAAGTTCACAACCTCGAATATGTTATAAACATCAGTGCGGAAGTACGAACGAAAACAAAAAAAAAGTTCGACTTCCTCAAATAAAAAAAATATCAGTTATAACTGATATAAGAAGCTTGACAAAGCTTCTTATAACTAGCTTATGGTCGAGTTAGTAACTAAGGTTTTTTAGCGCGTGTTTCCGCAAGTTTCCGCGCTGGAGATATGAAAGCCCTAGAGTGTATCGACCATTGCACTTTAGGGCTTTTTTTTATGCCATGATAAAGACGGTTGAAGAAGTTCCTTTGATTTTAAGGATTGAGGACGTTGTAGAACTGTTGAATGTAAGCAAGTCAACAGTTAGCGACTGGAGCAAAAGCGGACGCCTGCCTGCGCATTATGTTGGCAGCGTGCCGTTTTATCAGAAAGAAGAGCTTCTTGAGTTTCTCGGCTATAAACCGAACAAAGAAGCCGCAGTAATAAGCTGGCTTAAAGACCAGCTTGAAAAATTGTCTGCTCAACAGCAGAAGGAAATGCAGGAAATTATCTGACGGCATTTCAACAGCTTTTTTCATTTTATTTTTTTGCTTTTAAGCTGCTCACACCAGCTTTTAAGCCGGTTTAAGGGTGCTCACACCACTCTTTAACCCATTCATGCAAAGGGAGCAAATTGTTCTGATGAAAGCAGTGGACGGCTTTTTTTTAACGGACCCTTTGCAGGATTTGCTTTAATAGCGCGTTCCAGCGTGCCGCCGACAGTCGCCTATTTGCAGTATGGCGAAAACCTGCGAAACGGTAAGCACAAAGTTACGTTGTTAACGTGGCTTTGTGCACTGGTCTTTTTTTAAGCCAAAAGGGGGCACACTATGACACGTTACACTTATTACCAGTTGATCATCGAAAAACTGGAACAGAAAGCCGCCGCAACTAATGACGGCAGACTCCGCACTTTCTATTCCAACGCAGTCCGGGGCTTCAAGCAGAAGCAACTCGCGCTCGCGCTCACACTTGCACAAGCTAACGGTATAATCATCGGATAACCGGGGCAAAACATGAGCGAAAAAGATTTGACAGTTGAAGCCCAAGACATTCTTTACAAAATCAGCGATGTTGAAAGCGTTGTATCAATGTTTTTGACCGCCGAAAACACCGAAAGCCGCAGCGCCGTTGAATGCCTGCGCCTTAATCAGCAGAACTTTACAGAATTAGAAAACCTTTTAGAAAAAATCAGAAACGAAACAAACAATATTTACATTTACGCTGCCGCGCTTGAAAAAGAAAACGCAGACTTAAAAGCACATCCTAACGGGAGATAATCAGCAATGAACGAACTTTCAGCAATTAACACAACCAATTCACTTATGCCGCAGACATTTGAAGAACGTTACAAAATGGCTGGCGTTTTGGCAAAATCGGGTTTAATTCCTGCCGGACTCAACAGTCCCGAAAAAGTCTGCGTAGCCCTCCAGTGGGGCTTGGAGCTGGGACTTTCGCCAATGGTGGCAGTTAATAACATTGCAGTGGTAAACGGCAAGCCAACCTTAAGTGCTGACATTATGAACGCCATTTGCCGCCACAACCCGGAATACGGCGGTATTGAATGGGTAGAACAGAGCGACAAATGCGCTGAATTGAAATTAACACGCATTAGCGCAAACGGCATTAAAGAAGTAACAATCGGACGCTACACAATTGAAGACGCACGCAACGCCGGTTTGTTGGTTAAAGACAACTGGAAAAAATACCCTGTACGAATGCTGAAGCACCGTGCCTTAAGCTATGCACTGCGTGACGCTTTCCCGGACGCTTTAGCAGGTATCTACATGCCGGAAGAAATGGAAAATATTCCGGCTGACCCGGTAAATGTTACACCGGCACAAATGGCACAGCAGGCGGCAAAACCTGCACCACAAAACAAGGTTGCACCAAAAGCCCCGGAAACAAAGCCGGAAGCCGTAACAGTATCAACAGCCTATCAGATTGCAATGGATATTGCCGCAGCACTTAAAGCAACTTACCCGGACGGTGCGCCGGTATTCAGCAATGAAGAGGTGGCACAGCTAAGGGCGCAGGCAAACGCGGCTTACAAGGCTAGTGATGTCGGCGGCTTGCTTGACTGCTTTAACAGCATTCAAAAAATGAAGCAAGACAGAACCGTACAGCAGGAAATCATTTTTTAACCGGGGTTTAATAATGCGAGAATCTTTTGTTTTCCACGCAGAATACATACAAGACATTCCCGAAGATTTACAGCCCGTTTATGCAATGTATGCAATCAATTATGCACTTAAAGACATAGAACCAGTTTTAACCGACTGGCGAGATGTGCGCGACTGGAACAAAGTCAAAGCACGTATTGATTCAGATTGTACACAATGGGAAGAAACCAAGAACGCTAGAAGCGAAGCTGGACGCCGTGGCGGCTTAAAATCGGGAGAAACTCGCGCGAAGCAAAACGAAGCAAAACGAAGCAATGCTTCGTTTGCTTCAAGCAAAACGAAGCAAAACGAAGCAAACGAAGCTGAATCTGTTAATGATTCTGTAAATGTAAATGATTCTGTTTCTGTGTGTGGGTGTGTTAATGATTCTGTCAATGATTGTGAATCTGATTGTGAATCTGATTTAACCACCAACCCACTAGATCCGGCTTTTAATTACAATGCTGTTATTTTTAGCCTTGTTAAAAGTCTGAACGAAAAAAGCAGGCATAAATTGCCGGTTAACTATAACCAGTTCGCTTTTGAATCCAAGGAAGCGCGGGAGTTTTTGGAAGTAACCCGGGGCTTGCACAGCAATGAACAACTGCAAACGGTTAAAAACCTTTTTGAGGTGTTGAATCTTGATAATCCTAGATACTACCCCAGAAGCTGGCAACAGTTTTGCAGGCAGGTACCGGAGTATCTGCCCGGTAACTTTGACATTTCACGCTACAGACAGAAAGACGGCGGCAAGCCGTCCGGGGGCGAGGAAAAAAAGCTGATCGAGCAGAAGAAAATGCTTGGTTTGTTGTGAGGTAAAAAATGAACGTTGAAGAGTTTGCTGAAAGCGTTATGAGCTATTACGGAGCTTTTGAAAATGCGGCAGTAGCTAAGCTGTTTGTTAATTACGCCGGAAAGGTTAACCCGGCAGAACTTGAACGCATATTCGACTGGCTTGTAGTGAACGTGCCTGCTAACTGGCACATTGACGTTAAAGCTTTTACAGACGCTTGCAAGGCTATGCAGGTGCCAATGCTGAAACCGAAAAAAACGTGCGTGTGTTGCGGTGCTTTGTTTACCGGCTACTACTGCGATAACTGCCTGTATGATCCTAACGGCGGCGACACCGTGGAAGAATATCGCAGGTTTTACGTTGACCGCAAGGCTAACCCGGAAAAATACGCGGCAATGGCTGACAAGCTTAAAAAAACAATTGCAAAGCTTAACGCGGCAAAAACAGTCCGGGGCTTTCCGGCGGAAAATGCAACTTGAGTTTGATTTTGGGCTTGAGACTGTAAAACCTGCACCGCCTGCACCGGTAATACTGCCCTATTTTGCAAAGCCTAAAACTGATAACCAGCGGCTGCTTAATTACCAGTATGACTACAAGGTTAACGGCAACAAAGCCGCGTTAACCACTATGTACGGCTTGGGCTATAAGGTGGCACTAAAGTTTATACGCACGCAGGCAAAAAAAAACTTTGCAGTTGCAAGTCTTGACGAAAGCGTAAAGCAGGAAAAGGCACACAACGCTATTGTGTACATGGTTTCACGTTTTCTGAAAGTTAAAGATTTTGCGATTGAGAAAAGCTTTACCGCTTATCTGTACTTGCGCGTAGAGCATGAACTTTTTTACCGGCGCAAGGTTGACGGCATTGTTGACTTTGTGGACTGGGACAATATTAACGAAGGAAAAATTGATAATGATAATGTTTAGGCTTATTAACAAAGAACCGCTCTGCGATTACAGGGAAGCCTGCCAAATTACGCAGGGCGTGCTGGCAGATTACAGTCAACCAGCCCCAATCAGATTGGAGGATTTATGAATAGAAGGGCAAAGCGAAATAAATATAAAAAAGTTGTAAGAAATTTTCAAAATAAACTTAATGAATTTAAAGCAATATTTGATAGGACAAAAAAAATTGGAAAGGAAGTTGAAATTGAAATTTTAACTTGTGCCATTCCAGTAACTACCGAAGCTGAATATTTTCCAGTTATTTCAAAAGAAAAATTGAAAGCAGAACAGGAAAGGATAGTTCTTGACCATTTTTCAAGGTTGCTTATGGAAAGACCCGACCTTTTGAAAAAAGAAAATTGCGGCTCTTATTACAGATTTATGATGAAGGTGGTAAAGGAATGACTGAAAAAGAAAAGAAAATCATTGAAAAACAGATTTCTGTAGCACAGGACTGTTTAAATATTGCAACTTGTGAAGTTGATAGAATATCCAAATTACTTCACGCTTTCGGATATTTATATAACGCTACTGAGGTATCAGAAGGAATAGTTTTTGTCCCTTGTGATGAAAACTTCGAGACATTAAATGCGCTAGATGAAAAATATAACCTTGATGAATTGGTAAAAGGTGGCAGGAATGACAGACGAAGAAATTAAATATTTATCAAGAAGTGAATGTGCAACACTGCTTCATTCAGATA
>JAKSTR010000025.1 GCA_024402495.1 Treponemataceae bacterium | reverse complement strand
ATGGTAAGCAAAATGCACCTTACAAACAGCGTGTGGGGTCTTCTGTTTCCCGGTCTTGTAACCGCTTTCGGTACTTTCCTTTTGCGTCAGGCATATATGGGGCTTCCAAAAGATCTTGAAGAAGCTGCGCGCCTTGACGGATGCAGCATTCCGGGTACGTTCGTGCTGATTATGGCACCGCTTACAAAGTCTTCGCTTGTTGCACTGGGAATTTTTACAACGGTTTTTGCCTACAAAGACCTTATGTGGCCAATGATTGTATGCCCGGACAGCACCAATGATGGCGGCACTCATCGCCTGCGTTCCAATGATTCTGCTTTACGTCCTGTTCCAGAAGCAGTTTATTGAAGGCATAGCAACTTCCGGCGTTAAGCTGTAATTTGCACCGTCATATAGTCATTCCGAACTGGTTTCGGAATCTGCCTTTGGTAACCAATCGGATGCTGTGCGCAGCCGCCGAAGGCTAACAGGTTCGGCCATGACAGAATAATAGAAAGAAATTGTACGGAAAATGAAACGGCTGCCACATTGTGACAGCCGTTGAAATTAAATCGAATTAAATAAACTAGTATATTACCCCAGGGCAAACGGATAGGAAAAGTTTCAGGGGGTTCTCCTGTAATTCAGATATAAAAAAGAATTTTTTTATATCCTTACTTTGTTATTATACCTTTGCTAGGAATGTAATGTTATCTATAAATTAAAAAAAAAATTGTATTCTTTATATTTTTCTTATGCAGAAGCTTCGGAATTTGGATTCTGGGAATCCGGATCCGGAAGAATCTTTATGCTTGCAATGAACTCTTCAGAGTTTATTGCGTGCTTGAACTTAGCTGACGGAGTTACGACCAGATGAAAAGACTTTATGTCGTCTTTTGACAGCTCCAGTGCAGTATCTTTTCCTTTGCTTTTGGGCGATAACCTTATCGTACAAAACGGCTCCAACTGCACAGGATGACCGTCTTTAAGAAAATATGGCAGCTGATCCATGAAAGCTGTCAAAACATATTTGATTGCAGTAGGACTTATGGAACAGGACTGTCCAATTCTTTCTGCAAGTTCATCCAGTCCAATGGCGTTACCCTGTACTGGAGCAAAATAATATTTGCGTTCTTCTTTGTTCTGCGGATTTGATTTTAATATTTTTTTTAGAATCATAAAACTTTCCCGCAGACTGGGTAATCTGAACAGAACAGACTTTCCAGTCTGCTTTGTTAATTTGGTAAGGGCTTCATGCGAAGCTCTTTCCTATCCGTTACCTGTATAAAATTTACTGTTTTTTTATGAAAGTGACAACAGCTTTTTTTTATTTATGCTTTTTTTGTGTTTTTTAAAAACTACCTGTAGTTTAGCCTGAAACTACAGGTAGTTTGGGGCAAAAGTACAGGTACTTTTTGATGAAACTACAGGTACTTTTGTCTGAAACATCAGGGAGTTTTGACTGAAACATCAAGACGTTTTGCCTGAAGCATCAGGAAGTTTTGTCTGAAACATCAAAAAACTAATTTCAACATAAAAAAACAGCCCTGCAAAACTGAAGAGTTCTTCAATCTTGCAGGGCTGTTTTGTATTTTTTTTAGAAATTTCGACATTCAGGCTATTTAATCTATAATTGCACTCAAAATTACATGGCAACCGTTACATTTTGGGCATTTTACAGAACTTTTGATGTCTCTATTATCTACTTGAACACAGTGATTTGCGTCTGTATTTATCAATATCTTTTCTTTTCGTCCAAATATCTTTCTTCTCTTTGGTAAAGGAATCCTGTTTGAACGAAAACTATAAGTACAATCAATGCAAACGTATAAATAATCTTTGCTTGGAAAAATACTTTCCATTATTGACAACGACGTTCTAACTCCTTTGCCATTGCCCAACCAGCAGCTTCTAACATTCCAACGCTTACAACAGGAGCAACGGCTTGTCCAAGTCCAGGAATCAGTTTAGACGCTTCTTTTGCTATTGTTTTTAATGGTTGTTTTAAAACTGTTCGTTTAAGAGTTGCAACGGCAATATTTTTTGCAACATTAGATTCGATACTATCACCAAATACAGCAGAAAGAGCCATAGCCATAGTAACCATAGTTCCTATATCTGTAGCGACCCCAAGACCTGGTACAGGGACAGCATTTCCTGCTCCAGCAGCTACTGCATGAGTATGGATTATTGCATGACATTGTTTTTCTTGCTCTGGACTCATTATATTACGCCTCCAATGATTAATTCTTACCACCGAAATGTGAAGCTATTGCTTCTCTAACTACTTTCATAACTTCTTCTGTACTTGCATTTTTTACTTGCAAAGTTCCGGTTTCATCATTGAGGTTCTCATAATTACCATTTGCATCGTAAGGTCTAATTTGAACTTTTACAGATCTTTTAGATTCAGAATTCTCGTAAATCTCTGATTTTTTTGACATAAAATTCTCCTTGAATTACAATATAAAAAGCTGTAATCAACTTTAATAAATACAATATATTATATTGGGCTAATGGTCAATAAATTCATAGTTTTATAATATGATTTATGACCGGGTAATCCAACATAATATGCTGTATGGATAATTCATTGGAAGAAATCTTTCGGACAAACCTCAGATTTTACAGGCAAAGAGCAAAATTATCTCAGGAAAAACTTTCTGCAAAACTGGATAAAAACATTAACTACATAAATATGATTGAAGGCAAAAAGAGCATTCCGCCGCTTTCAATGATTGAACAGATTGCTTCAATTCTCGAAATTCCTTCGTACTACCTGTTAAAGCCATTGGATGAAGAACGTGTCTTGGACAGGAACAAAATCATAGATGATGCTTCAAATTTAATTGCAGAACAGTCAAAAGAAATTTTAAGAAAATTATTAAAGTAACAGTCGGTTCAAACTATTTTTACCTGACATTCAGGCTGAATGACGGGCAGGCGTAAACAGCCGGTTTGACATTTCCCTTTAAAAATGTATAAATAAACGTATATAATAGAAGAAAAATAGAAAAAATTATGTATTTTTCTTAAAAAGACAAAAACAGGAGCCTTGAATGGAAGCAAACAGCAAAAAAATCTGCATTTTAGATTCTACCTTACGAGACGGTGCCCAGGGCGAAGGCATTAGTTTCTCTGTTCAAGACAAAATTCATATTGTGCAGGCTTTGGATTCTTTGGGAATTGACCTTATCGAAGCCGGAAACCCTGGTTCTAACCCGAAAGATCTGGAATTTTTTCAGCTTGCCCAGAATTTGCAGTTGAATTATTCGCAGATTGCGGCTTTTGGTTCTACCCGCCGCAAGGATTTGAAGGCTGGCGAAGATGCCCAGCTGCAAAGCCTGCTTTCTGCAAATACCAAACACGTGGTTATTTTCGGCAAGTCATGGGATTTTCAGGTAACGGAAATTCTTCATGCTACGCTGGAAGAAAACCTTGCAATGATTGAAGAAACAATCAGCTTTTTGAAGAACAGCGACCGCGTTGTGCACTATGACGCAGAACATTTTTTTGACGGCTGGTTTGCAAACAAGGATTACTGCCTGAAAACCTTGCAGGCTGCGGTTGACGGCGGCGCGGCAAGCTTGACCCTTTGCGATACCAAAGGCGGTACAATGCCGCTGGAACTTTTTGAAGTTACAAAAGAAGTTACCGAATATTTCAACAAATATTGTGCTGATAAAAAGATTGAGCCGGTTTTAATCGGTATTCATACCCATAACGATACCGGGCTTGCTGTTGCAAACTCAATTCTGGCGGTGCAGGCTGGCGCAACAATGGTGCAGGGCGTGCTTTTGGGCTTTGGCGAACGTACCGGCAATGCAAACCTCAGTACAATTATTGCAGACCTTCAGCTTAAAAACGGCATTAAATGCGTGCCGGACGAAATGATGTGCCAGCTTACTTCGGTGGTGCGCCGCATTGCAGAAATTGCAAACGTTAATCTGGACAGCGGTATGCCGTATGTCGGCACGAATGCTTTTGCACACAAAGCCGGCATGCACATTGACGCGGTTACAAAAAACCCTACTGCCTACGAACACGTTGCGCCGGAATCTGTCGGCAACGACCGCGTATTTTTGATGAGCGAAGTTGCAGGCCGTTCCCTTATCATTGAAAAAATCAAGAAGTTTGACGACAGCATTACAAAAGCTTCGCCTGTGGTTGCAGAAATTGTTGCAAAAGTGAAAGAAATGGAACACGCAGGCTACAAGTTTGAAGGTGCAGACGGCAGTTTTGAACTTTTGGTGCGCAAAATCATCGGTAAATATCAGCCGTTTTTTAAGCTGCACTATTACAAAACCATGGGCGAAAAACCGAGTGCTTCGCCGGATGCAAGCCAGTTTGCCCAGCTAAAGGTTGAAGTTGATAACCAGATTGAAATTACCGCCGGCGAAGGTTCGGGCCCGGTTAACGCCCTTGATACCGCCCTGCGCAAGGCTTTGGTTCGCTTTTACCCGGAAGTTTCTTCAATCCGCCTAACGGACTATAAGGTTCGCGTTCTGGATTCTACCAGCGCAACGGCGTCTAGGGTTCGTGTTCTTATTGAAAGTACCGACGGCGTAGAAGACTGGACGACGGTTGGCGTTTCTAACGACATTGTTGAAGCTTCGTGGATTGCGCTTGTTGATTCAATCGAATACAAGCTTATTAAGGATTTGGAAAAGAAATATAAGAAGTTTCTGTAAATAAAAACAATAATCGCAGGCAGCCCATGACATGAAAAAAAGCGTTCGCCCTTCGGTCGTGACGAATTTTTTTCATGTCATGGGCTGCCTGCTGTTTTTGTATTTACTAACAACTTTTCATCATAGTTTACAAAATTCAAATTGAACGTAAAAAAAGCACTGGTTTTTGGCCAGTGCTTTTTTGTTGGTTAACGGTGAAAATTACAGTTTTGCTACAACCAGTTCGCCCATTTTTTTAGTACCAACAAGTTTTCCGCTGGCTTTAAGTGCATCGCGGTCGCTGCCTGCAATGTCGCCGGTGCGGTAACCTTCGTCAAGCACTTTTTCTACGGCGTTTTCAATTGCCTTGGCTTCGGTTTCAAGCCCGAAAGAATAGCGCAGAAGCATTGCTGCACTGAGGATTGTTGCCAATGGGTTTGCAAGGTCTTTTCCTGCAATGTCCGGGGCAGAACCGTGGATAGGTTCGTAAAGTCCAGGACCGTCTTTTCCAAGTGAAGCAGAAGCCAGCATACCGATTGAGCCTGTAATTTGCGAAGCTTCGTCACTTAAAATGTCGCCGAACATATTGCTTGTTGCAATTACGTCAAACTGGCGCGGGTTGCGTACCAGCTGCATTGAAGCGTTGTCAATGTAAAGGTAAGAAAGCTGAACGTCAGGGTAGTCGCCTTTGATGCTTTCTGTAACTTTGCGCCACAGCTGGCTTGAGTTAAGGATGTTTGCCTTGTCTACAACGCAGAGTTTTTTCTGGCGTTTCTGGGCAAATTCAAAACCCATGCGTACAATGCGTTCAATTTCTTCCCATGTATATTTTTCTGTATCCCATGCGCTTTTGCCGTCGGCTGCTGTGCCGCGGTCGCCAAAGTAAATTCCGCTGATCAGTTCGCGTACAATAAGAATATCCAGACCGTCGCCGACAATTTCGTCTTTAAGCGGACAGGCATCTTTTAACTGCTTGAACATTACAGCCGGGCGCAAGTTTGCAAAAACCTGCATTCCGCCGCGCAAACCAAGCAGTGCTTTTTCCGGTCTGAGTTCAGAAGCAAGGTTGTCCCATTTTGGACCGCCGACAGCACCAAGAAGAACGGCGTCGCTTTTCAGACATTTGTCCAGTTCTTCCTGTGGAAGCGGTTTGCCGAATTTGTCAATTGCACAGCCGCCGGCAGTTACAGTTGTATAGTTCCATTTGTGACCATATTTGCATGCAACAGTGTCCAAAACCTTTACGGCTTCTGCTACAACGTCTGGTCCAATTCCGTCACCAGGAATCAATGCGATATTTTTTTCCATAAAAAACTCCTTATTGAAAGTTTAATGAAGCATTATTTTTAGTGTTTCTTTAGAAATACTAAAGTTTTTTAAGTATTTATGCAATAGTTTAACAGGTTTTAATGAATTGAAATTGTAAAAACTTCGCGGCGCAGATAAGCGCAGATGAACGCGCGTAAATGCAATCAGCAGTCTCGCCGCAAGCGTCGGGGTATTAAACCCTCCGCACGAATAAAAAGCCCGGATGCTTTACGTGCAAAGTACACTTAAAGCGTGTCCGGGCTTTTGCGCAGGATTTTGAAATGCTATTCGTTTAAAAAGCGCTGGGGCGGGCTTACAACCCACATGGCGCGCAAAACCGTATCGCCAACATTTTCCAGCGTATGCGGTGCAGATGCCGCAAACGAAACGCTGTCACCGGTATTAAGCTCGTAAATATCGTTTTCGTAGTGCAGGGCACCTTTCCCTTCCATTATAAAGCCGAATTCCCGCCCCGGATGCCCGTAAGAGCCGCGGTGCGTAATTGATTTTGCCGGAATGGAAAGTATGTATGATTCTACTGCGTGGGTGCCGTCGCTTTCGCATGGCTGTGCAATTTCTTCGTAGGTTACGTCGCCTTCTGCGGTGGTGCGCCGCTCGTTTGCGGTAATAACTTTTACCGGGCGTGCCGAACGGTATTCGTCAAACAGGTATTCAAGGCGAATGTCCAGAACATCGGCAATGCTCAGCAGGGTATCAATTGCCGGCGAAACTTTATTTCTTTCAATTTGAGAAATCAAGCTTTCGCTTACGCCTGCCTGCTGGGCTACAACTTTCAGCGTATAGCCCTTGCGTTCGCGTACCTGGCGCAATTTTTCTCCAAAACAAAAAGAACGTTTAGTCTGCGTAGGCGTCATTGTGCTGTTTCTCCCTGTTTTGTTCCAGAATGAATTTTACAAAGTGGTCTTCAAGGGTTTTATGCGGCCCTTCAAGATTCATGCGCGACCTTGCACGGGCATTGTCGCGGCGAACGGTATAGCGCAGGTAAAAATTGCGCGGGTCAAATTCAACGTCTACCGGAATATGCTCGCCCAAAAGCGCGTAAACGTCGTCGCGGCTTATTGAAAGGTATTTCTGTTCCTTGATTTTATTCTTCAGAAATCCAATCTGTTCAAACGAAAGCCCGAACAGGAATTCTTCAAGCGACTGCGAAACGTCAGAATCTTCAAGTTTGGTTTTGATGAATGCCGTCCACTGTTCGTCAAGTTCAATTGTAAGGCGCAAAAGTTCGCTTGTACCGACCATTGTACCGAAAGCTGGAACAATTTTGTCGCGCACAGTCCATACGGCTTCAAGAACCGGCGCAATGTCGGCAACGGTCTGGTCGTTGCGGTGTTCCCACAATATTATAAGGCTGGTTGCAATCTGTTCGCGTATGTCGTCTGCAATGGAAGTATCGCCCAGAAGCGAAAGGTAAACGTCTTCCGCCATGATTGTAAACATTACGCGCAAAGTTGCCGTGCGCAGCTGTTCAAGTTCCTTTTTGTTAAAGTGCTGTATCCGCGCGGTTTTGCTGATGGAAACAAATGCGTGAAACTTTGCAACAAGAAACCCTTTACCCAAAATGGCTTTTGTAGGCAGGTGCAGCATGCGGTCTCCGTTTTTAAAGTCAAGCAGGGCTTTTACCAGCGATTCCTGCGTGCGCACTTCCTGTTCGGCAATTACCTGTTTTTGCAGCAGGGAAGGAAACCGGGCGATTGTTGCAGCAAGGCGTTCAAGGTCTGTCATGCGTGCCGAAATGTTTTCCAGGGCTTCGGGCGAAGCTGTACGCAATCGTTCAAAAACCATGTCTACAAGTTCGCGCTCTTTTGGCGAAAGAACGATGATATTTGTATTGTATTCGTCATTTTTTTCAACGTACTGGTCGTCTTCAAAAAATTCGTCCAGGGCGACGGACTGAAATACAAGTTCTTCTTTGTTCTGTTGGTTTTCTAAATTTTCCACAATGTACCCATTTTAACACAAAAAACAGAACAGGCAAAAGAAACTTTGCTTATTCTGTTTTTTTGCAAAAAATTTATATTTTAGCTTATTCTTCCGGCAAATCCGCAGTTTTCCGGAACTCCAAATCAATAGTCTTCTTCGTCTTCTTCGCTTTCTTCCGTAACGGTTGCGCCCTTGTTCAATGCGCGGTCAATGTCGTTTTGTGCCAATACGTAATATTTTGCCGGAATTGAACCGTAGTAATCGTTTTCAATTGTAGCAATTACGTCGTAAAGGTAGGGCAGGGCTTCAGAATATTTTCCCTGTTTTACCAGAAGATGCCCGATTTCGTATTCGCCGACAACGCGGTAATTGTTGTCCGTTCCGTAGCGTTCCAGCAGAGCTTCGTAATAAAACTTGGCGGCTGCCGGATTGTTGTTGTCTCCAAATGCAATGGCATCGTTGATAATCTGGTCAGGTGTCAGTTCTTCAGGTACTTCGCTTGGTACGCTGTAGCACGAAGTTAAAAACACGCATAAAATGCCGCAAACGGCAGAAATTGTCAGAAGTTTTTTTATGTTTTTCATACTTTGAAAAGTTTAGCATTTTGTTTTTTTTCTAGCAACCGCTGGCAATTGCAGAGGCAGCCATGCAAAGTATTTTTGGCGATGATTTTAAGAGTGTGCTATATTGTATTATATATGGAAGAAAACAAGCCGATTTTATAGCATAGGCAGATGCTTGAAAAAGCTTGCTAAATTTTATACATTCTTATTGCATAAATATGCAAAAATTCGGTATTTTATACTATAAATATGCAAAAATAAGGAAAGAGAATTATGCAGATTGGAATTATTGGTGCAACCGGTTATGTAGGCGCAGAGCTTGTACGGCTTTTGCTGCAGCATCCTAAAGTAAAACGGCTGCATTTAAGTTCAGTTTCATTTGAAGGCAAAAGCCTTTTTGAAATTTATCCGAACTTTTATGAACGCTGCGATTCTGTACTTAAAAGTGCAGAAGAAGTTGTAGACGCTTCCGATATTATTTTTACCGCATTGCCTCACGGCGTTGCAGAAAAATACGCAGACGAATGCATCAGAAAAAACAAAAAACTTATCGACCTTTCTGCCGATTTCCGTTTTGACGAAGACGAAATTACGTTTACCAAATGGTACAAGGAATCATGGAAATTTCCGCAAACACATAAAGAATCCGTTTACGGCTTGCCCGAAATGAACCGCAAGAAAATTGCAAAGGCTCGCATTATCGGCAACCCGGGCTGTTATGTTACCGCCGCAACTCTGGCACTTCTGCCTGCAATTGAAAACGGCCTTATCAAGCTTGACCCGATTATCGTAGACGCAAAAAGCGGCGTAACGGGTACCGGCCGCAGCGCAAGCATGAAAAACCATTTCAGCGAATGCGGCGAAGCTTTTGCCCCTTATGCAGTTGGTGCGCACCGTCACCAGCCGGAAATTGAACACAATCTGACCAAAGCCGCCGAAGCACCATGCAGCGTTATCTTTACGCCGCACCTTGTACCGATGAACCGCGGCATTATCTGTACAAGCTACGCCCAGCTGAACGAAGCAATTTATACTTCTGCCGACGTTGATACAAATACGCGCATTTTCAGGCGTCTGTATCAGGACTTTTACATGGAAGATAAATTCGTCCGTATTTTGCCTGCCGGAATGGTACCGACCACAAAAAATGTACGCTATTCAAATTACTGCGACATTTCGGTACACGTTGTACAGGACGGCAAAATGCTTGAAGTTTGTTCTGCCCTTGACAATATGCTGAAAGGTGCCGCCGGACAGGCTGTACAGAACATGAACATTATGTGCGGTTTTAAAGAAGACTGCGGAATCAGCATGATTCCGCCGGCATTTTAGGCTTTCGGGCTTTTTAAGCTTTTTAACCGTCCGTTTTTACGCAGATGCAGCCGGCTGAATTTTTTATGTTCCGGCTGGCTGTATTTTTCAATCAGGCTATTTTAAGGAAATATATATGATTAAACAAATAGAAGGCGGCGTTTGTGCACCGCTGGGATTTACTGCAAACGGCGTTCTTGCTGGCATTAAGGCTGGCAGAACAAAAAACGACCTTGCACTTATTTATTCTGAAAAACCGTGTAATGCGGCAGGCGTTTTTACCAAGAACCTTGTAAAGGCTGAAGCCGTAAAACTTACCAGACAGAATTTGAAAAACGGAAAGGCTCAGGGTGTAATTGCCAATTCCGGCAATGCAAATGCCTGTACCGGCGAACAGGGTGCAAAAAACGCACTGCGCATGGCTCAGGCTGCCGCAAAAGCGCTTAATATTGCCAGCGACGACGTAATTGTCTGCTCAACCGGCGTAATTGGTCAGCAGATTAATATTGAAGCAATTGAAAAAGCGCTGCCAAACCTTGCAGACGGCTTAAGCAAAACCGGTAATGCGGCTGCCCGTGAAGCAATTATGACAACCGACACCGTTTATAAGGAAGTTGCCGTAGAGTTTGAACTTGGCGGCAAAACCGTGCACATCGGTACAATGGCAAAAGGTTCGGGCATGATTCACATTAACATGGGAACAATGCTTTCATTTATGACCACCGACTGCGCCATCAGCAGCGAAATGCTTGACAGTGCCCTGCGCGAAACTATTGAAGGCACTTACAACTGCATTTCGGTTGACGGCGATACCAGTACAAACGATACTTTGACAATTCTGGCAAACGGCATGGCCGGCAATGCTGAAATTACGGAAAAAAATGCTGATTATGCGCTTTTTGTAGAAGCTCTTAACCAGATTAACACAATGATGGCACGCAAGATTGCTGCCGACGGCGAAGGCGCAGAACACCTGATTGAATGCGTTGTTAAAGGTGCAAAAACCGTTGAATCTGCGCGCGTGCTTGCAAAGTCTGTAATCAGTTCAAGCTTGGTAAAGGCTGCATTTTTTGGTGCAGACGCAAACTGGGGACGCATTCTGTGTGCAATGGGCTATTCCGGCGAATTGTTTACCCCGGAAAAAGTATCTGTAACTTTTACCAACAGCAAAGGTACGGTTGAGGTTTTTAAAAACGGCGTACCGCTTAATTTTGACGAAGACAAGGCAAAAATTGTTTTAACGGAAAAAGAAGTGCAAATTCTGGTAGACCTTGAAGAAGGTAACTGTACCGGCACTGCATGGGGCTGCGATTTGACTTATAATTATGTAAAAATAAACGGAGATTATAGAACATGATTTCAAATTCTGACTGGACTGACGTACTTGTACAGGCTTTGCCATATATTCAGCGTTACTGGGGCAAAACTTTTGTTGTAAAATACGGCGGAAACGCCATGCTTAATCAGGACTTAAAGCAGGCTGTTATGGAAGACCTGGTTCTGATGAATCTTGTCGGTATCCGTACCGTGCTTGTGCATGGCGGCGGACCTGAAATTAACGCCGGTCTTGCAAAAATCGGCAAAGAACCAAAGTTTGTAAACGGGCTCCGCTATACGGACGAAGAAACAATGGAAGTTGTTCAGCAGGTTTTAGCCGGTAAGCTGAACAAGGAAATTGTAGCACTTCTTCAGAAAGCCGGCGGAAAAGCCGTTGGTCTTTGCGGAATTGACGGCGGAATGCTTGAAGCCGTAAAAATGACTAATAACGGCACGGATTTGGGTTTTGTTGGCGAAGTAACAAATATTGACGTTTCTATAGTAGAAAACCTGATGAAAGACGGATTTATTCCGGTAATTTCTACCGTGGCAGGCGGTGCAGGCGACGATGTTCATTCTTACAATATTAACGCCGACACTGCGGCTGCAAAAATTGCCGTAGCGCTAAAAGCTGAAAAATTTGTTCAGATGACAAACGTGCCCGGTCTTTTGCGCGACGTAAACGACCCGACTTCTTTAATTTCGGTATTGAAGCGCGAAGACATTCCGCAGCTGGTAGAAAGCGGCGTAATCAGTAGCGGCATGATACCAAAAGTTGAATGCTGTACCGAAGCCCTTGAAGGCGGCGTTCTGCGCACGCATATTATCGACGGACGTGTACCGCACGCACTGCTTCTGGAAGTTTTCAGCGACCGTGGTGCCGGTACGATGATTTTATAGTTTAGTATTTTAGGAAGAAAATATGGCAGGAATTATTGCTAACAATTTTGGAAGCCTTTCGGTAGTGTTCAAAAGCGGCAACGGTGCAGAACTTACCGCAGAAGACGGAAAAAAATACATTGATTTTGTTTCAGGAATTGGGGTTAACTGCCTTGGTCACAATCACCCGGCTTTGGTTGCCGCAATTACGGAACAGGCTCAGAAACAGATTCACATTTCAAATTACTACAATTCTGATGTTGGTCTTGCCTTTGCAAGAGAAATTACAAAGGCAGCCGGAATGGACTGCGTTTATTTCTGTAACTCCGGGGCAGAAGCAAACGAAGCTGCAATTAAACTTGCACGCAAATACGGCTGGCTTTCTGACCAGCAGGAAAAAAACAAAGCTGTTCCGCGCAAAACTATCGTAACTCTGGAAAAATCTTTCCACGGTCGTTCTCTGGCAACCTTGCGGGCAACAGGTCAGGAAAAATTCCATGCTGACAGTTTTGCACCGTACCCTGACGGCTTTAAGCATATTAAACCCGGCGATTACGAAGCCTTAAAAACCGTTTTTGATTCTTCAGTTTGCGGCTTTTTGATGGAATGCGTGCAGGGCGAAGGCGGCGTAAACCTTATAGACGCAGAATGGGCAAAAGCCGCCTGCGAAGCCGCCCGGAATGCCGGTGCTCTGGTAATGATTGACGAAGTTCAGACCGGTATGGGACGGACTGGTACGCTTTTCGCCAGCGCCGCAATGGATTTGCACCCGGACGTAATTACCTGCGCAAAAGGTATTGCAGGCGGCGTACCGATGGGAGCATGCATTTATGGCGGTAAAGCCACCGACGTTTTTGTAGCAGGCGACCATCAGTCTACATTTGGCGGCAACCCGCTTGCCTGTGCCTGCGGCCGCGCCGTATTGAAAGAATTGCAGAGCCCCGGCTTTTTGGACAATGTAAACGCTGCCGGCGAATTTATCCGCGAAACGATAAAAAGCTGGAACCTGCCTTGCGTTACCGAAGTACGCGGCAAAGGTCTGATGATTGGTATTGACGTAACAATGGTACCGGGCGAAGTGCAGAAAAAATGCCTTGCAAATGGTTTGTGCGTAAGCACCGCCGGTACAAAAACCGTTCGTTTTTTGCCGCCGTTAATTCTGGACAAAGTCACCGCAGAAAAAGGTCTGGCAATTTTTAAGGACGTACTTTTGTCGTTTTAACAGAAGATTTTAAGAAAAGGGCAGAGTTTTTGATTTGCAAAAACTTTGCCTTTTTTGTAAATTAAAAAAAGCTTTTCATTTTTTTCGGTTTTGCTTAAAAAGGCTGAAAAATATAAAAGATTTCAATTCTTTGAATTATAAGGAAATATTTATATGGTAACAATTCCTAAAAACTATAAGCCGCTGCTTAGCGTAAAAGAAACAGAACACGCTGTTGTAATGATTAAAGATTTTTTTCAGCTTGCCCTTTCTACCGAACTGAATCTTACCCGGGTTACGGCACCGCTTTTTGTACCGAAAGGCACCGGCTTGAACGACGACCTTAACGGCGTAGAACGTCCGGTATCTTTCCCTGTAAAAACAATGAACGAACAGGTTCTTGAAATCGTTCATTCTCTGGCAAAATGGAAGCGCGTAAAAATTACAGACCTTGATTTGCAGAAAGGTTTCGGCATTTACACCGACATGAACGCAATCCGTGCAGACGAAGATTTGGACAACATTCATTCGCTTTACGTTGACCAGTGGGACTGGGAAATGGTTATTGACCCGGCACAGCGCAACGTAGAATTCCTGAAAAGCGTTGTAAGAAAAGTTTACAACTGCCTTAAGCGCACTGAATTTTACATTTATGACCACTTTCCGCAGATTAAGCCTGTTCTGCCGGAAGAAATTACATTCATTCATTCTGAAGATTTGCTTGCCCAGTACCCTGACCTGAGCGTAAAGGAACGCGAAACCGAAGCCTGTAAAAAATACGGCGCAGTTTTCATCATCGGTATTGGCGCACCTCTGGCAAACGGTCAGCTGCACGACGGCCGCGCCCCGGACTATGACGACTGGATTACTGAAACACCGGACGGAAAACGCGGTTTGAACGGCGACCTTTTGCTGTGGAACCCGGTTCTGGAAAGCGCTTTTGAAATTTCTTCAATGGGTGTACGCGTTTCGCCTGAATCGCTTAAAAAACAGCTTGAACAGCGCGGCTGCCCGGAACGCGCCGAACTGTACTTCCACAAAAAGCTTCTTAACGGCGAATTGAAGCAGTCTTGCGGCGGCGGAATTGGTCAGTCTCGCCTTTGCATGTACTTTTTGCGCAAAGCCCACATCGGCGAAACGCAGGTTAGTACATGGCCAAAAGAAATGATTGACGAATGCAATAAAGCCGGTATTCCGCTGCTTTAATAGAAAATTTCAATCTTTTTGCAGAAAGCACAATTGCAGCCAAAAGCGCGGTTGTGCTTTTTTTTGTTTCAGCTCGCCGCCCAAAATGTGCGCCCTTGCCAAAACGAATAAAGCTTTTATATTTCAATATTTAGCGCGTTTATAGCCGGTTTTGCAGTTGATTATTGTAGCAATTTAACGTAATTTTATTTTTATGCAAGTATTCTTCGTCACAATTTTAAAAGAAACAAATGCCCGCTGGCTGCCTGTTCATGCCGCAAATGCCGCTGCAATGCTGCAAAATGCCGGGCTTTCCAACCTTGATTTTAGCCTTTTAGATTTGTCTTTTGACGAAGCGGCACAAAGCAAAAAAACGCCCGCCGAACTTTTAAGCGATTCCGTTTACAGGCAATACGCCAAAAACGGAAAAAAACAGAAAATCGCCGTAATTTTCAGTCTTTTCAGCTGGAATGTGGCAGAAAGCCTTTTGTGCGTGGAAAAAATTAAAGAAAAAGCCGCAAAAAACGGTGTAAATGCCGGCGACTTAACTTTTATTGCCATGGGCGAAAATGTTTCCGCGCGGTTTGAATGCAGTAAAAATGTGCCGGCTGGCGACGATTTAGCCGTTTTTGATTTTTTAATTGCAGGCGAAGCCGAAACCGCGTGCCTGAATCTTGTTAAAGAACTTCTGGCGTGCGAAGCCGGTGCAAAAAACGCAAAATCTTCCGTTAAAAACAGAATTCGTTTTGGCATTGAAGAAAATCTTGAAAAATTGCCGTCGCCGTGGCTGGGTAAAGTTATTGACCCGGTAACTTACAACGGCGCGGTTTTGCAGTTAAGCCGGGCTGGTGCTGCGCCGCGCAATATTCCTGTGCCGCGCATAGAAAAAGAACTTGAAATATTTGCCAGAAAACGTGTGCCGGACGTTTTTGTGCTTGACGATAATTTTGGCGCAAACAAAGACCGCGCTTTGCAGTTTCTGCGCCTTTTCGGCAAAAAACTGGGCGGCGCGCATTTTTGCTTCAATTTAAACGCCCAGAGTATTGATAAACAGCTTGCCGCAGGTCTGGCGCAGCTTGCCTGTTCGCTTCAAATTGAATTTAACAACGCCCGGAATATTGACCGTAAAGCTTTCAGCAAAAAAATTGCAGTTCTTAATGACTTCGATCTGGCTTTTGGCTTTAATCTGGTTTACGGCGCGCCAGACGACACTTTGCCGAGTTTTAAGGAAAGCGTTGATTTTGCGCTGAGCCTTTATCCGAATAATCTGGAATTTTGCCGGTTCAATGCGGTAAACGGCAGCAGGAATTACCAGAATGCGCAAAAAGCCGGCTTGAAAATTGAAAATAAGCCGCCGTATTTTGTTCAGCATGCGCCGACTTTTTCCAGCGGCGATTTGGTAAAGGCAGAACATCTGGCTTTTGCCTGCGATGTTTTTTATTCGTGCGGAAGGGCAGTCGGCTGGTTTTTGCCGGTTTTGCAGCCTTTGCGCATAAAGCCTTCGCAGTTTTTAACGGATTTTGCCGAATGGCAGCGCTGCAACAACTGCGCCCAGAATACGGGCTTTAATCCCAATTTTTGCAGCCATCAGGAACTGGAACGGATGCAGCTTTCGTTCTTGCAGTTTAAATATGAAGAAAAGCATTTGTCTTACGCGATACCGGCGATGGCTGATATGGTGCGCTTAAACGGCGCCCTTGCGCGGCTTTGGGGCGAAGGCGAAGAATCGGTTCTGGAGCTTTCCTACAATCCTGAAGACATTATGTCGCCGGAAGCTGCGAACATTCTGGCGTTTGTTGACCAGGCTTGCATGGAAGACTGCAAAATCCGCACCTTTATTGGCGACGACGGCCCGGATTTTGAATATCTGTAATTTTTTTAAGATGAAGAAAGGTATTTGTTTTTCTTTTGATTTTTTATGGAAAAGCCTGCAAGAATTTGCGGTATTTCGGGGCTTCTTTTGGCGCTGTTTTTGGGCTTAAATGCTTTTCTTAAAAAAAATTGAAAAAAATGCAAAAAAATGTTAATTTTCACTTGCCGTTTTAATTTTGAATGAGTAATTTTTTTATATGAGCGAAACAAAAGAACAAGAAAATATTACAGACGAACAGCAGAACGAACAAGTTTCGGCTGAAAATGTTGCTGAAGAAGCTTCTGCGGCAGAAAAACCTGCTGAAGAGGCAAAAGAACAGACAATTGAAGATAAATATGCCGAACTTGAAAAGCAGTATGCTGAACTGAAAGACAATTATTTGCGCAAGGTTGCCGATTTTGACAATTACCGCAAGCGCATGATTAAAGAAAAGCAGGATGCATTCGATTATGCAAATACTGCAATTTTAACCGATCTGGTTGCAATTCTTGATGATTTTGACCGCGGTCTTGCTGCCGCTGCCGATGCCAAGGAAGTTAAGGCTGTTATTGACGGCGTTAAAATGATTAACAAGCAGATGCACGGCTTTTTGGAATCAAAATACAACCTTTCTTCTTACTGCGAAGTAGGCGATGCTTTTGACCCTAACATTCACGAAGCAATTGCAAGCGTACCGGGTCCGGTTGAAGAACCTGTTTGTGCTGAAGTTTATCTTAAAGGCTACAAACTTAAAGACCGCGTAATCCGCCACGCTAAAGTAATGGTTCACATGCCTGCACCAAAGGCAGAAAATACCGCAGATTCTGCAAATGCTGAATCTGGCGAACAGACTGAAAACTAATCAAGTAGGAGATATACTATGGGAAAAATTATTGGAATCGACTTAGGAACTACAAACTCTTGTGTAGCTGTTATGGAAGGCGGCGAGCCTGTTGTTATTCAGAACTCAGAAGGCGGACGCACAACTCCTTCTATTGTTGGTTTTACTGCTAAAGGCGAACGCATTGTTGGTCAGCCTGCAAAAAACCAGATGATTACTAACCCGGAAAACACTGTTTATTCTATTAAACGTTTTATTGGTCACCGTTACAGCGAATTGACCGGCGAAGCAAAAATGGTACCATACCATGTTACAGACAACGGTCAGGATGTTCGCGTTGACATCAACGGCAAGCCATATTCTCCACAGGAAATTTCTGCTTTCATTTTGCAGAAAATGAAAAAAACTGCTGAAGATTATCTTGGTGAAACAGTTACAGAAGCTGTTATCACTGTTCCTGCATATTTTAACGACGCTCAGCGTCAGGCAACAAAAGACGCCGGTAAAATTGCCGGTCTTGAAGTAAAACGCATTATCAACGAACCTACCGCAGCTTCTCTTGCCTATGGTTTCAACAAAGACCAGAAAAATGAACGCACAATCGCCGTTTACGACCTTGGTGGCGGTACATTTGATATTTCAATTCTTGAACTTGGCGACGGCGTTTTTGAAGTAAAATCTACAAACGGCGATACTCACCTTGGTGGTGACGACTTTGACCGCAAGATTATCAACTGGCTTGTTGACGAATTCAAATCTGAAACAGGCATTGACCTTTCTGCTGACCGCATGGCTTTGCAGCGCTTGCGCGAAGCTGCTGAAAAGGCAAAAATTGACCTTTCTGCACAGTCTAGCACAGAAGTTAACCTTCCGTTCATTACTGCTGACGCAACCGGTCCTAAACACTTGCAGAAAACTTTGACACGCGCAAAGTTTGAACAGATGACTGAAGAATTGTTTGAACGCACAAAGGAACCTTGCCGCAAAGCTTTGGCTGATGCCGGTGTTACAGCTGCACAGATTGATGAAGTTCTTCTGGTTGGTGGTTCTACACGTATGCCGAAAGTTTTGCAGGTTGTTAAAGAAATTTTCGGTAAAGAAGGTTCAAAAGGCGTTAACCCTGACGAAGCTGTTGCAATTGGTGCTGCAATTCAGGGCGGTATTCTTGGCGGCGATGTAAAAGATGTTCTTTTGCTTGACGTTACACCGCTTTCTTTGGGTATTGAAACAATGGGTGCAGTTTGTACAAAACTCATTCCTCGCAATACAACAATTCCTACACGCAAAAGCCAGATTTTCTCTACTGCGGCCGACGGACAGACAGCAGTTTCTATCCACGTATTGCAGGGTGAACGCGAAATGGCAGCCCAGAACCGTACTTTGGGTAAATTTGACCTTGAAGGTATTCCGGCAGCTCCACGCGGTGTTCCGCAGATTGAAGTTACTTTTGATATTGATGCAAACGGTATTGTTCACGTTAGCGCAAAAGATTTGGGCACTGGCAAGGAACAGAGCGTTCGCATTGAATCTAGCAGCGGCTTGAGCGACAGCGAAATTGACCGCATGGTTAAAGAAGCTGAAGCAAACGCAGAAGCAGACAAAAAAGAACGTGAACGCGTTGATGCACGCAACGAAGCTGAAAACATGATTTATCAGGTTGAAAAAACCGTTAAAGAAATGGGCGACAAAGTTTCTGGTGCAGACAAACAGGCTATTGACGATGCTGTTGCAGCCCTTAAACGTGCTCTTGAAAGCGACAATACAGAAGAAATTAAGGCAAAAACAGAAGATTTGCAGAAAGCTTCTTACAAAGTTGCTGAAGAATTGTACAAACAGCAGGGTGCAAACGGTGCAGGTGCTGCGGGTGCTGGTCCTGATATGGGCGGTGCAAACTCTGGTGCAAATGCTTCTGGTTCAACAAAGGGTTCTGCCGACGACGTTGACTACGAAGTTGTAGACGAACAGAAATAACTTTAATTTTCTGCTGGCAGGGCAAAAAGCCCTGCCATATAGAAAAAAATGCAAAAGCCTGCAAGACATTCTACGGGGTGTTTTGACAGGCTTTTTGCAAATTATGCTTAGTAAAATTATAGAAATAAAAGGGTATAACCGTGGCCAAACGAGATTATTACGAAGTTCTTGGGGTGCAAAAAGGCGCAAGCAAAGACGAAATTAAAAAAGGTTATCGCAAGCTTGCTATTCAATATCACCCGGACAAAAATCCGGGTAATAAAGAAGCTGAGGACAAATTTAAAGAAGCAACTGAAGCTTACGAAGTTCTTTCAGACGACCAGAAACGTCAGATTTACGACCAGTATGGTTTTGCCGGTCTTGAAGGAATGGGCGGCGGTGGCGGCGGTTATTCCCACGCATACAGCGATTTTCAGGATATTTTTGGCGGCGGCTTCGATTTTGAAAGCATTTTCGGCAGTTTCTTCGGCGGCGGTCGTTCTGGTGGCGGCAGGGCTGCAAGCAATCAGGGTGCAAATCTCCGCTACGATTTGGAAATTCCGTTTAAGGATGCTGTTTACGGTACAAAAACGGAAATTACTTTCAGCCATAACGAAGTTTGTGATGTCTGTCACGGTACCGGCGGTGCCGAAGGCGCAAAACGAAAAACCTGTCCTACTTGCGGTGGCGCAGGTCAAATCAGAAGAAGTTCAGGCTTTTTCTCTATGGCGCAGACTTGTCCAACCTGCCGCGGTGAAGGCAGTACAATCGACAATCCGTGTAAAGCCTGCGGCGGTACCGGTGTTGAAAAACGCAAGCGCAAAATTGCCATTACCATTCCGCCGGGAGTTGACGACGGAAAGCGCATAAACATACCGAATCAGGGTGATGCCGGCAAAAACGGCGGACCAGCCGGTGATTTGTATATTTTTATGCATGTTTCTGCGCACCCGCAGTTTGAACGCAATGGACAGGATTTGTATTGTGCCGTGCCGATTTCGATTATTCAGGCGGCTTTGGGTGCAGAAATTACCGTAACTTCGCTTGACGGCAAGAAAATTAAGATAAAAGTACCTGCCGGCACACAAAGCGGCAAGCTTTTGCGTGTGCGCGACGAAGGTGTTCCTTATGGTACAGCCGGCAGAAAAGGCGACCTGTACATTAAAATCATGGTTAAAGTTCCGTCAAAACTTTCTTCAAAATCTAAACAGCTGCTTGAAGAAGTTTCAAAAATTGAAGGCGAAAACGACAGCCCTGAAGCAATGCTGCTTTCTGAGATAAATTAAATTTTATTCGTGCGTCGGGTAACACTCAGACGCTTGCGGTGATGTTGTTGATTGAATAGCTGCTTATATAAAAAAGGCTGATTCTTATGAATCAGCCTTTTTTTGTGTTTGTTTGACAAAATCTAGTCTTGTAAAAATTCTTTTAATGTTTTAACAAAACTGTCTACATGCTGTTTGTTAATCCAGTGGTGGGTGTAAAGTTTTACAGTGCCCTGTGCATTCGGCCCAAACAGCAAAATGTTGCGGTGCTTAAAAAAATCTTCAAAAGCTTCCGTTTCAAAATTGTCTTCGCGGAATTTGAAAGTAACCATATTTGTTTCAATTCTGGTAATATCAACTTCAATTTCTGCAAATTGGGTAAGGCTGTTTGCAAGATAAAATGCAGTTTCGTGATCCTGAACAAGACACTGGCGCATTTGCTTCAGCCCGATTAATCCGGCTGCGGCAAGACCGCCAACTTTATGCATTTCGCCGCCAAGCAGCCGTCTTTTTTGCCGTGCTTTTTCTATAAATTCTTTACTGCCGCACAAAAGCCCGCCAGCCGGTGCGCACAACCCTTTGGACAAACACAGGGTAACGGTATCAGCGTTCTGGGCAATTTCTGCGGCGCTGATATTAAGCGAAGTGGCGGCATTAAAAAGCCGTGCACCGTCCAAATGCACCGGCACGTGATACCGCGCCGTAATATAGCGCATCGACTGCATTTGTTTCAGCGGAATCGTATTGCCGCAACTCATCGTATTTTCCAGACAGATAAGCGCGGTTTTCGGTTCGTCCGGTTCATGCCCGGTACGGATACGGTAAATTAAATCGTCGTCGCACAAAACGCCGTTTTTGGGAACGAATGTGCGGAAATTTACGCCGGAAATAAGAGCCGCTGCGCCGCTTTCTTTTTGTACAATATGGCTGTTTTCGTCAATAATTACTTCGTCGCCGGGATTGCAGTGGCAAAATAGCGCAAGCTGGTTTGCAAAAGTTGCGCTTGGTACAAATATTGCAGCCTGTTTACCGGTCAAACTTGCGCCGTAATTTTCCAGTTCAATTACGCTTGGATCTTCGCCAAAAAAATCGTCACCAACCGGTGCCTGCGCCATAGCCTGTCGCATTTCATCGGTTGGCTGCGTAACAGAATCGCTGCGAAAATCGATAAAAGCCATTATTTTACAACCACGTTAACGAGTTTGTTTGGAACAACGATAACTTTTGCCGGCGTTTTGCCTTCCAGGAAGCGTTTTGCGCCTTCGGTTGCAAGGGCTGCTTTTTCAACTTCAGCTTTGTCAGCATTCAGCGGCATTTCAATTTTGTCGCGAATTTTGCCGTTAATTTGAACAACAATCGTGCATGAATCGTCTGCACAGAATTCTTCTTTATATGTTGGCCAGCTTTCGTAAGCAATTGTGTTGCTGTTGCCAAGTTTCTGCCACAATTCTTCGCCCAGATGCGGTGCGTAAGGGGCAAGCATGCGGACAAAATTGTTCCACAATTCTTTTGGCAGTTTTTCCAGCTTTGCAACATCGTTGATGAAAATCATCATCTGGCTGATTGCGGTATTAAAGCTCAATGCATCGGTGTCTTCGCTAACCTTTTTAATGGTTTTGTGCATAAGCTTTCTGATGTCGCCGGTTACTTCATCGTCGCAAAGCGGTTTTTCAGAAACAGCCCAAACTTTTTCAAGGAAGCGGCTGATACCGATTAAGCCTTTTGTGTTCCACGGTTTGCTCATTGTAAGCGGTCCCATGAACATTTCGTACATGCGCACAGAATCGGCGCCGTATTCCTTAATCATGTCATCAGGGTTTACAACGTTTTTAAGCGACTTACTCATTTTTGCAATGATCTGTTCAACTTCTTCGCCTGTTGCTTTTTCAAAGAATTTGCCGTCTTTTTCTTCAACTTCGTCGGTTGGTACAAGGGTTTTGTTCTTGCGCTGGAATGCGAAAGATGTAATCAATCCCTGGTTGATAAGGCGCTGGAAAGGTTCTTTGGTAGAAACTACGCCAATATCGTACAGAACTTTGTGCCAGAATCTTGAATACAGAAGGTGCAGAACAGCGTGTTCCGCGCCGCCAACGTACAGGTCAACCGGCATCCAGTATTGTTCGGCTTCTTTAGAACAGAATTCAGCGTTGTTTTTAGGGTCGAGATAGCGCAAATAGTACCAGCAGCTGCCGCCCCACTGAGGCATGGTATTGGTTTCGCGTTTTGCTTTGCCGCCGCATTTAGGACAGGTACAGTTTACCCATTCGTCAATGGCGGCAAGCGGACTTTCGCCTGTACCGGTAGGCTGGTAAGATTTTACGTCCGGCAGTTTTACCGGCAGCTGGTCTTCCGGCACTGGCACGCAGCCGCATTTTTCACAGTGAACTAACGGAATTGGTTCACCCCAGTAGCGCTGGCGGCTGAAAATCCAGTCGCGGAGTTTATAGTTTACGGTTGCTTTACCGATTTTCTTTTCTTCAAGGAAAGCAATCATTTTTGCAATAGCGTCTTTTTTGTTCAAACCGTCTACAAAACCAGAATTTACATGAATTCCGTCCTGTGTCCATGCCTGAGTCTGTACGTCAACTTCCGATTTCAAAACTTCAATAATCGGCAGATTGAACTTTTTGGCAAATTCCCAGTCGCGGTCGTCGTGTGCAGGAACAGCCATAATTGCGCCTGTACCGTAGCTGATTAAAACATAGTCTGCAATCCAGATAGGAATAAGTTTTCCGTTAACCGGGTTAATTGCGTAGCTTCCGCTGAAAACGCCGGTTTTGTCTTTATTCAGGTCTGTGCGCTGCAAATCCGATTTTTTTGCTGCGTCGTCAATATATTTTTCAACTGCGGCTTTCTGTGCGACAGTGGTAAGTTTTTTAACAAGCGGGTGTTCCGGTGCAACAACCATATAAGTTGCGCCAAAAAGCGTATCACAGCGGGTCGTGTAAACGGTTAATTTATCGCCGGTTCCTTTTCCTGCTTCATCAGCAATTTCAAAATCAACTTCTGCACCAAAAGATTTGCCAATCCAGTTTTTCTGCATCAGCTTAACGCTTTCAGGCCAGTCCAGAGTGTCCAGATCTTCCAGAAGTTTTTCTGCATAGTCAGTAATTTTCAAAATCCACTGGCGAATGGTCTTGTGCGTTACAACCGAACCGCAGCGTTCGCATTTACCTTCTTTAACTTCTTCGTTGGCAAGCCCTGTCAAACAGCTTGGGCACCAGTTGATAGGTGTTTCGGCTTCGTAAGCCAGACCTTTTTTGTAAAGCTGAAGGAAAATCCACTGAGTCCATTTGTAATAGTCCGGTTCGCATGTAGAAACACAGCGGTCCCAGTCGTAGCTGAAACCCAAAGCCTTAATCTGGCGGGTAAAGTTTTCAATATTTTTGTTTGTTGTAATAGAAGGGTGTGTACCGGTTTTAATTGCGTAGTTTTCTGCCGGCAAACCGAAAGAATCGTAGCCCATCGGGTGCAGAACATTAAAACCTTTCATACGCAGATAGCGGCAGTAAATGTCGGTTGCGGTATAGCCTTCTGGGTGACCAACGTGCAGACCTGCGCCGCTAGGGTAGGGGAACATATCCAAAACGTATTTGCGTTTTTCAACAGGAATTGAAGAATCTTCCTTTACACGGAAAGTTTTATTTTCGTCCCAATATTTCTGCCATTTTGGCTCTATTGTCTCGAAAGGATATTTAGCCATGAAAATGCCTCTTGTTTTTTGATAAATTGCGCTGAAACCAGCATATTTAGATTTTTTCATTATACCAAATGTAAAAATAAGTTTCTATATATGAAGGAAATTTGAAAATTTTAAGCTTTCGTCAGGTTAAAAAAATGAAAAGTTTGCAGGGCTTTTGTTTCTGCGTTCTGGTCTTCGGGCTGGGCTGTAAGACTGAAAAATAAAAAAGCACGGACGCGATTTAATGCATCCGTGCTTTTATGCAGAATCATATTACCGCGCAGCCGTTCTGAAAAATCTGAACAGCTGCGCGCTTGTCTGGAAATCTTCCGGTTAATACCACGAAGTAAAGTTGAAAACCGGCTGCAGCGTAATCTCTACGCGGCGGTTCAGCGCGCGGCCTTCTGCGGTGTCGTTGTCTGCAATAGGCACGTTACCGCCGTAACCCTTATAGCTGAACAATTCCGCCGGTATTCCGCGCTTAATCATTTCGTTTACAATGGTCTGGGCACGGGCAATAGAAAGCGGCATTTCGGTATTTATGTCGCCAATGCGCGCCGTATGGCCTTCAACCAGAATGGTAAAGGTGTTCGTGCTGATTGCATCGCGCAGCGCCTTGGAAATTTTATCAATGCGTTCGCCTTCTTCCGGCAGAATGTCCGCAGAATCCGGCTTAAAGCGGATGTTATGCACGGCAACAACAATGCCGGTATCCGTATCAATCGGCGCAGAAAGTATGTCGTCGCCGTCGGAAATGCTTTTCTTAAGGCGGTTGTATGCCAGATAGTAAGAATCGTCTTTAATCGGCACAAGAATACGCTTAACAAGGCGTTCCTTATCAAGAAGAATAACAACCTTGCCCTGTGCAATCAAATCAATGTTTTCCTGCACCGAAAGAATGCGCAAGGCATCGCTTTTGGAAATAACCGGGTCGGTGCGGTTTGTGCCGTACAGCTGGCGCGCCTTAATAACCAGCGGGTCTTCTCCAACGCGGTCTGTATAATTGCGCAGGTTTCCGTCGTAACCGTAAGTTACCAGACCTTTCTGCCGTACAATTTCGGGTTCAACCATGTTGCGCTCGTACAGCAGTTCCATGGTTTCGTCCCAAATCTGCGGAAAAAGGCACGGCTCGGCAGTTTCGCTTACAAATTCGCCGTGTACCGGCAGCATGCCGCGCGCATCAATAATAATGCCCGAATAAGCGCGGCTTGCAATACGGTCAATAGGGCGCTTGGGCTGGTACGGTTTCTGGTGCGAAAGCAGTTTTGCAGAAATTTCACTTAGCGAAATGCTGTGCGAAATTTGCAGCATGTTTGTATTGGAAGAAAAATAGCTTGGCGTTTTTTCGCCCTGATCAATAATTCCGCTTAATTCTTCAAGGCTTATGTCTTCGTGAATGACAAGGTCGCCCAGACGGGTAAACGAGTTTACTTTTATGGAAAGCAGCGCATCTTTTACCAGAAGCGGAACCTGGGTTGTAATTCTGTCTACGGCTGTGGCACGGCCGGAAGGCATTTTTATTCCGGCTTTTTCCGTATCAAGCATGATGGTTGAAGCAAAAGTCTGGTTTGTCCAGTCTACATTGCTGCTGGACTGCATGTTTTGGGTTTGTGCGGCGCAAAGCAAAAAAGAAAAAATAAAAACCTGCGCGCAAATTAAAATTTTAAAACCTTTTTTATGTAAAAGCACAGTTGTACCTCTTTTCAACAAAAAAACTGAAAGATGAAAGTGAAAACAAAATACTTCTTCTATTCTATACTTAATATCGGCACTTTTAAAACTCTTCCTTCACGTAAAGTTGCATTTAAATCAATATTATTTTCTGCGGCAAGTTCTTCAACCTGCACGCCGTACCGCTGGGAAATGTTCCATAGATTGTCGCCTTTTTTTACGGTGTAAGAACCGCCGTAATTTACGCCGCTTGCCTTGCTTTTGCCGGCGTAAGGTGCAACGTCCTTAAATGCCGGAATTAAAATGGTTTTGCCAATTTGCAGGGCGTTCGGTTTTATGCCGGGGTTTGCGTCGGTAATCATTTTAACGCTTACGCCGTAATGCTTTGCCAGCGTACTTAAATTGTCGCCGGATTTAATTTTGTAGCGGTGAAATTTAAGCAGAAAAATGCTTTTGTCGTCTACAATTGCCTGCACGCTTTCCAGACTTTCTGCCGGAATGCGCAAACCGTATTTTATGCCCGGCGGCGTAACGCCATAAAGCAAAGCCGGGTTCAGAAATTTCATGGTTTTTGTATCAATTTCTGCAAGCTCGGCAATCATGCTTATGTCCATGTTGCGGTTAACCTGCAAAACCGTAAAATTCTGGTGCGCTTCGCTTTCGTATTCGGGCAGTTCTATGCCGTAAGCTTTTGCATTTGTTAAAATATGGGCAATTGCAATAAATTTTGGCACATATTGAATGGTTTCGTTCTTAAGTTTCTTTTTGCGCGCCAAAGTCCAGTAATCGGCATTATTGTTGCTTTTGTATGCGCGCGTTATTGCGCCCAGCCCGGAATTGTATGCAGCCAGAGCAAGCGCCCAGTCGTTAAAAACGCCGTAGTTTTCCTTAAGTTTTTTCAGGGCGGCATCGGTTTCAAGCCACGGGTCGCAGCGTTCGTCCATCCATTCGTTTACGCGAATGCCAAACGGACCGATTGAATTTTTCATGAACTGCCATAGCCCCATTGCGCCGGATTTAGAAACTGCATCAATGCGGAAACTGGATTCGATTACCGGCAGAAACTCAATGCATTCCGGAATGCCGTATTCGGCAATTTTGGCTTTTATGTAGCTGCGGTATGGCGCGCCGTTCTGCATTACGGTAACAAGCCATTTTTTACCGTAGCTTGTGGTGTACTGGTCAATATATTTTTTTACAAGGGCGTCGTTTTTGGGGTAAGTAATGCCGATAGGCTGAATTTCTACAGGTTCTTCGGCTTTTGCAGTTTTTTCTGCATTTTCTTCGCCTTCTGCCGGTGCAAACTGCTGAATCTGTTCTGCAACAACCTGAGATTTATCAATGTTTTCGTCTTTTGTCTTTATTGTGCCGTCAGCAGATTCTTTGGTATTTTCGCTTTCTTCAGCTTTTCCATTGCTTTCGGTTTCCGGCGCAGCTTCTTCTGCTGCGGTTTGGGTGCTTGAATTGGCGTTTGTGCGCGTGGCAACAGGATTTGCAACCGGACCGGTTAAAATTTGCGCCGCGGCGTGCTGCGGAAAAAAAGCCATAATTTGGCATAAAATATAAACGCCAAAAAAACGCATATATATAGAAGATTTTTTACTGTTTTGGGAATTTCTCATACTGCTCAACTTTGGTACTGTTGTGCGGCAACAAAGCCGCAGTATATTTTCGTCAAATTTCCGGGTTTTCTCCAGTGCTACAGGCGTTCGCCGTAATAAATACCAGCCCATTCCCAGCGCCCGTGAATTTCAGGGTCAAGCGGAAAGTTGATTTTGCGGAAACAGAAATACCAGACAGAAACGTTTTGCTGCCAGCCCCAGGTGCGCAAATATGCTTCGTTGGAGTTTGTGGTTTCGTCCAGAGTTTCGCTGTAGCGTATTCTGCCTTTCATAACGGAAGAAAGCGAAAAGTTTGCCTGGCTGTTTGTGTCGTTTTCATCCTGCCGCCACGAAACTGCAAAAAAGTTGCTGCGGCTTTTGTAGCGGTCAAGCTGGGTATAATTGCGGTTGCTGATTGCGGTTTTTACGGCTTTTTCCAGCGCTTCCAGAGATTCAAACGACCAGTTTTTGGCAGAAGACGTAATGCGGAGCATCTGGTGCGCGCGGTTGTATGCGTTTGGCAGCCCCGGTATCTGAATTGTTGCCGCGTCGTTTTGGGCTTCAAAAAGCGCATAGGCTTTAAGCATCTGTTCCCACTCGCCAAGTTTTTCGTATTCGGTGGCAAGCCGGGCATAGCATTCGGTTAAACTTATTTTTTCCGGAAAACGCTGGATAAGCTGGTTGTAATAGGTTATGTGCTTGCTTGCAGACTGGTCAAGGCGCAGAAGGTTGCTTAAGCAGGTGTAATGCACCGATTCGCCTTTTACTAAAAGGTCGTCGTAATTGTTCAGGATGCGTTCAAAATAATATTCTGCAAAAGGGTAGGCTTTTTCTTCCATATATTCGTTGGCAAGCATTAAAAGCCAGTAAGAATTATAGGTGTCTTCCGGGTGCTGTTCCACGTAATCGGTCAAAAACAAAATGAATGCGGTCTTGTCGTTCTGGGCTTTGTAGTTGCTGGCAATCTGGTTGACGATTGTAAAGCGGCTTATCTGGCTTAATTCCTGTGTTTGCAGTTTTTGCAAAAGAATGTTCTGCTTCTGTTTTTCGCTTAAAATGTCGGTTGCAGGCGTTTTGCTCCGGCAGCCTGAAAATAAAAAAATGGCTGTTAAGGTTATCAAAAAGAATTTATATGTTCTGCAAAAATAAACAGTTTTAAACATAGGGCGAGTTTACCATTTGCGTTTTGAATTGACAACCCTGACCTGTATGCGAATGCTGTCTGATTATTGCAGAATCCCGGTTTTTTATAAAGATTTTGGAGATTTTAAAGATTCCATGAAAAATATCAATATTTTTACACACATCGCGGTTGCTACATTCTTAAATGTTGATATAGAATTATATTTACACAAAAAGTGGTTTTTCTGTTTTACAAGTGTTTTTTTAGATGTTTTAAAGGAGCTTTTATGTCTGCAAAAAAATATAATTCTTTGCTTGCCAGCGGGCTTTTGTTTATTTTCATTGGGTTTGTTTTACTTGCTGCAAAATTTGCAGACCGCGGTCCAAGTTTGTTTTTAACATATCCTGCAATTTTAATGTTTTTGGGCGGCATTCTTTTATACATCGACATTACAAAATTCAAGCGCGCAATTCCGCTTTTTGTGGGCATTATGCTTCTGCTGTGCGGTTTTTTAATTCTTCTTGTAAACTTAAATATTTTCAATATAGGAATGTATCAACTGTGGCCTTTGTTTGTTATCTTTTCAGGCATTGCGCTGATTATTACAGGATTCTTCCGGTATAAGCGGCTTGTCGGTGCAATTTTTGTACCGACGATTCTGCTGTTTGTAATGGGCGGATTCTTTTTACTTTTTTCGTTGGACATTATCAGTGTTTCTTTCCGCGTGTTTGCCTTGCAATGGTGGCCAATGCTTTTTGTACTTGCAGGCATAGGTTTGGTAATTTTGTTCCTGTATACGCAAGGCAGCCAAAAATCCATTATGGAAAGCGGTGAAGAAGAGTTTGACGAATTTATTTAATGTAATTCCAGAAAACTGCATTTTTTGAATTACATTAAATTTACAAATTGATATTTTGAAATTTGTAAAAATGTTCTCGTTTTAAGGAAACTTGCATGATTAGAAAGCAGCATTGCTGCGTTTTCTTTTGCATTTGTTTTATATATTTTTTTGCCTCTGTCATAAATCTGTTTGCGTCGCCAAATACTTTTACCGGTGCCGCCGGCGATTCTTTTAGCGCAGGCAAAAATTCTGCAAAAAGCACAGGCATTAAAAAAACTGCCGGCACAAACAGCCAGAGCGGCGGTGCAAGCCGTACCGCAACCGCTGCCGAATTGCAGGCGCTGGCAGACATTGAAAAAGGCACGCCGGCATCGCTGCGCAGTGCCGCAAGCCGCATACGCCAGCAGGGCAAAGCCGTAAACGAACGCGAAAAACTTTTGCTTTATGTTGCAACTTCAATTTATACAATAGTTTATCCATCCGAACGCCTTACATGGGAACTGCCAGAACTTACTGAAAATTCAATTTACCGCAGTTCAATTGAATCTGCGAAAATGGGCAGCTACGATTTTAACAACGAAAAAAGTTCTGATTATTTAACCCTTGTTTTGCCCAGCCTGCTGCTTTTTACCGCGCCAAATGTAAAAAACTACTACACCGAAGCCCAGATTGCCCTTACCAAAGCGATGGAAGTTAATCCGAATGCGATTCTTGCACCGTATTTTTTGGGAACAATTTACAGCCGTCAGGGAAAATACCAGCAGGCTGTAAAGCCGCTGGAAACCGCATATAAAATTCAAAGTGACTGCGTGCCCGTTGCAACGGCTTACATACAGGCTTTGCTGGCTTTGGGCAGGGCAAAAGACGCCTATAATGCAGGCGTAAAAAGTCTTTTGAAAAACAACAACAACCGCGAGCTTTTAACTTTGTGCGCCCAGTCCGCATTTGAAATGAACGATTGGGAACTTGCCGACCAGTACGTAAGCCAGGTTTTGCAAAGCGATTCTACAAATGCCCAGTGCCAGCTGATGCGCGCCCGCATTCTTCTGGAACAGGGCGACTATCTGCGTGCTTCGGCGGCGCTGGATTTGTTTAGCCGGAACGAAAAACCGAACCGCGAATATTATCTGGTGCGTTTGCGGCTTTTGCAGGACTGGAATAAAAACATGAATTATGCCGCCACTACTGCAACCGAAGCCCTGCAAAAATTTCCAAATGATACCGCCATTCTGCTTGCCGCCGCCGGTATTGCGTCAGAATCCGGCATACGCATAAACGATTTAACCGCGTCTCAAATGGCTTCCAAAATATTGGGCGAACAGCCGGACAACGCTGACGCAATGGTCATAATGGTAAAGGAAGCAATAAAAAACGAACAGTGGCAAACCGCGTATAATAATTCTGCAAAACTGCTGCAAATACGCAGCGACGATCAGGCAAAGCTTTTGCGCATTGATGCGTGCTTGGGGCTTGGCAAATATGCCGATGCAAAAGAAAACGCCCAGATTTTGTACGGCAGCCGTCCGCAAAACGAAGAAATTCAAATTATGTACATACGCACGCTGATTGCTACCAAAAGCGGCGACGAAGCCTTAAAGCTTATAGAAAGTTTACTGCCGAATGCGGCACAAAAAACAAAAAGCGCCTTGTATTATCAGCGCAGCCGCCTTGCCGCAAGCGACGCTGGCAAACTGAACGATTTGCGCAGCAGTTTGACAAGCAATCCGCGCAACGAAGCCGCGCTATACGACCTTTACCGCTATTATTACAAAAAGCAGGATTATAAAAAGGCGCAGTATTATTTGCGGCAGGTTATTGCAATAAAACCCAGCGACCAGAAACTGCTTAACCAGCAGAACGAACTTGAAAAACTGCTTGCAAATTAGCTTTTGCAAGAATATTTTAAAAGTAACACGATTTTTTATGTAAAATTGAGCGAGGAAAAAATGGCAAAATATATTTGTACTATTTGCGGCTGCGTTTACGATACAGAAACAGGTCTGGAAAACGGTCTTTATGCCGGTGTTGCCTTTGACGATTTACCCGAAAACTTTTTATGCCCGATTTGCAGCGAACCCAAAGAATATTTTGAAGAACTTTCAGCTTATAACAGCAAAGAAGAAAACAAATAGAAACGCCGTATTATAAGTTCATCATATTTTCCCCCGTCAAAAAAGCTCATACCTTTTTATTATTTCGGGCTAAAAGGTGTGAGTTTTTGAGATTTTTTTCAGATTTGTACTTTTATGTGAGCATGGTATATTTGGTAATCTATAGGAATTAATGTTATTAACCGCAGATAAACACGGATGAACGCGGAATGTGGTATAATTGATTATCCAAATCAACAGGAATTTAGCGGAATAGAAGGAGTTAAAAATGTTTGAATTAAATAATA
>JAKSTR010000024.1 GCA_024402495.1 Treponemataceae bacterium | reverse complement strand
TTAAAGTAAACATACTGTTATAACAGCACCTAATACGGCACATAAGCGTTAAAAAAAACATTATAGGCAAAAAAAAGCAAAACTTTAGCACATTTTAATTTGATATTTTGAAAATATTGATTTATAATTTTATTTATATTGGTTTGTAAGATTTTTCTTTTGTATTTGGCAAAAAATTGAAGAAAACTTACCAAAGCAAATGTTCCATAGGTCGTTCCAACGGAATAAATTGGAATCATCGCTTTTGATGTTTCTGAGAAACTTAGATATTGAGGGGTTTTATGGACGTTCAATTACAAGAGCTGATTGATAAGATTAAGAAAAACGGCGTCGCCGCTGCAGAATCGTCAGCTGCAGAAATTATTGCTGATGCAGAAAAGCGTGCTGCCGCAATTATCAGTGAAGCTGAACGCAAAGCAGAAGAGGCTGAAAAAAAGGCAAAAGCCGAAGCTGAACGCCTTGAAAAAGCTAGTATTGATGCAATTAAACAGGCTGGAAGAAACAGTATTTTGTCTTTCCGTGATGGAATTAATGCTGAACTTTCTGCCATTGTAGAAGCTGAAACAGCAAAGGCTTATGATGCCGACATGCTGAAAACCCTTATTCCAGATGTGGTTAAGGCTTGGACTTCAAATGCAGATGCTTCATCTGTTGCCGTTCTTTTGTCAGAAAAAGATTTGGACGCTTTGTCAAAGAATTTTGCTTCTGCACTTAAAGCAGAAATTGACAAGGGTCTTGAAATTAAGTCAGATGCTGCCTTAGATGCAGGTTTCCGTATCGGTACAAAAGACGGTGCTGCATATTACGATTTTTCTGCTGAATCTGTTGCAGCTTTATTTTCTGCATATCTTAATCCAAAAACAGCGCAAATTATGAAAGATGCTGCCGGAGGAATAAACTAAGTGGGAAATTACTATTACTTTGTTGCGCAGCTTCCGGCTATTGTGTTTGCGCGTGACAGTGCAGTAAAACCTCCTATTTCTACTGAATATTTTGCTGATTTGTGTCACCGTTTTTTAAGCGGTAACGAATTGGAATGTGCTGAAAAGCTTTCCCTTGAAGCACCAAAAGAAAGCAGTTCCACCGGTTCTGCTTTTTTGGACAAATGGTATGCCTGGGATCGTGACCTGCGCTTGGCTCTGGTTCAGTTCAGGGCGGCAAAAATGAAGAAAGAAATTGCTTCAAATGCAGGTGCCAGCGTAACTCAAGACATTCAGCAGATTGCACGCACTGCCTGCTCTTATGATAGTCCTTTGGAAGCTGAAATGTATTTGAATGCTGAACGGCTTAAAAAGCTTGATGACATTGCGCCGCTGGATATTTTTTGTCTTGACGCGGTTTATGCTTACGGCTTAAAGCTTAAGATGGCAGAAAGAATGCATAAATTTGACGAAAGTGAGGGTATGCAGTCATACCGCATTATATACGACCAGATACTTGGAGAATCAAAATGACGGATACAAAAGGAAAAGTAGCAGCCGTCAACGGAAACATGATCAGCGTTGAATTCGAAGGTAATGTTTCTTTGAACGAAGTAGGCTACGTAAAAGTCGGCGGCAAAAGCTTGAAGAGCGAAGTTATCCGTATCCGCGGAAATCAAGCTCAGCTTCAGGTTTTTGAAATGACCAAAGGTATTAAAACTGGTGACGAAGTTGAATTTACCGGAAACATGCTTTCGGTAACTTTGGGACCGGGACTTTTGGGTCAGGTTTTTGATGGTTTGCAGAACCCGCTGCCACAGCTGGCTGAACAGGCCGGTTACTTTCTGGAACGTGGTGTTTACCTTGATGCTTTGGATAAGTCTCAGAAATGGGATTTTACTCCGATTGCAAAAGCAGGCGACACCGTAAAACGCGGTGATTACCTCGGTGAAGTTCCGGAAGGAAACTTTAAACATAAAATCATGGTTCCATTCAATTTTTATGGAACTTATAAAGTTGATTCAATCGTTTCGGCAGGAAGCTATACAAATACTGAAGTTGTTGCTGTTCTTTCTGACGAAAAGGGCAAAAAGCACAATGTTACAATGACTTTCCAGTGGCCTGTTAAACGCGCCGTTGACTGTTATGCAGAACGCTTAAAGCCTGAAGATACAATGGTCTGCCAGATTCGTTTGGTTGATACTTTCTTCCCGGTTGCAAAAGGCGGTACTTATTGTGTACCTGGTCCGTTTGGTGCCGGTAAAACCGTTTTGCAGCATACAACCAGCCGTAACGCAGACGTTGATATTGTAATTGTTGCAGCTTGCGGTGAACGCGCTGGTGAAGTTGTAGAAATTCTTAAAGAATTCCCTGAATTGATTGACCCGCGCACAGGCCGTTCTCTGATTGAACGTACTGTTATTATTTGTAACACTTCTTCAATGCCGGTTGCTGCCCGTGAAGCTTCGGTTTATACGGCAGTTACGCTTGCAGAATATTACCGCCAGATGGGTCTTCATGTTCTTCTTCTTGCAGACTCTACATCACGCTGGGCACAGGCTTTGCGCGAAATGTCTGGCCGTCTGGAAGAGATTCCGGGCGAAGAAGCTTTCCCTGCATATCTTGAATCTTATATCGCAGCTTTCTACGAACGCGCAGGTATCGTTCGCCTTGCTTCCGGCGAAATTGGTTCTGTTACAATCGGCGGTACGGTTTCGCCTGCCGGCGGTAACTTTGAAGAACCTGTTACTCAGGCAACACTTAAAGTTGTTGGTGCTTTCCACGGTCTTAGCCGCGAACGTTCTGATGCACGTAAATACCCTGCAATTGACCCTCTTGAATCTTGGTCAAAATACAAAAGCGTTATCCGCGAAGACTGGGTAGGCTATGCACGCGGTATCTTCAAGAAAGGTACGGAAGTTGCACAGATGATGAAAGTTGTAGGTGAAGAAGGTACTTCACTTGAAGACTTCGTTTACTACCTGAAATCAGAATTCCTGGATGCCGTATATTTCCAGCAGAACTCATTTGATGAAGTTGACAGCGCTGTAAGTGTTGAACGCCAGACTTTTGTGTTCTCGTTCCTTCTTAAAGTTCTCGGTTCTAGCTTTGATCTTGAAGACAAAGGTGATGCCCGTGCATTCTTCAACCAGTTCAGACAGAAGTTCATGGACTGGAACTATTCACCATGGCAGTCTGACAAATTTAAATCACTGCAGAAAGAACTTGAAGATGTTTATGCTTCTAAATCGGGCAAACTTGATGAAGATGCAGCAAAGCTTTTTAAGGACGGTGAATAATGAATAAGGTATATAGCAAAATCGAATCTATTAACGGAAGCGTTATTACTGTTCGGGCTGAAGACGTAAAATACGGCGAACTTGCTGAAATTACTACTTCTTTTGGTACTTCACTTGCAGAAGTTAACCGCGTTAACGGCGATTTGGTTTCCTTGCAGGTTTTCGCCGGTGGTCGTGGTGTTTCTACTGGTGATCAGGTGCGCTTTCTGGGTCACGAAATGCAGATCAGCTTTTCGGAAAACCTTATGGGACGCATTTTCAACGGTTCCGGCAACCCGCGCGATAAAGGCCCGGAACTGAAGGAAAATCTTGTTGCAATCGGCGGTCCTTCTGTAAACCCTTCTAAACGTATCGTTGCAAAACGCATGATTCGTACAGGTATTCCAATGATTGATATGTTCAATACATTGGTTGTTTCTCAGAAACTGCCTATTTTCTCTATTTCTGGTGAACCTTATAACCAGCTTCTTGCCCGCATTGCAATGCAGGCTGAAGTTGACGTAATTGTTCTTGGCGGTATGGGCTTAAAGTACGACGACTATTTGTACTTTAAGAATACTCTTGAAGAGGGTGGTGCTTTGAGCCGCACCGTAATGTTCGTTCATACTGCTGCTGACCCGACTGTAGAATGTTTGATGGTTCCTGATATGTCGCTTGCTGTTGCCGAACAGTTTGCATTGCAGGGCAAGGATGTTCTGGTTCTTTTGACCGATATGACGAACTTTGCCGACTCAATGAAGGAAATTGCGATTACTCAGGAACAGGTTCCTTCAAACCGCGGTTATCCTGGCGATTTGTATTCTCAGCTTGCTGCACGTTACGAAAAGGCTGTTGACTTTGATGATGCCGGTTCAGTAACAATTCTTGCAGTTACTACAATGCCTGGTGATGACGTTACTCACCCGGTTCCAGATAACACCGGTTATATTACGGAAGGTCAGTTCTATTTGAAGGGCGGACGCATTGAGCCGTTTGGTTCGCTTTCGCGCCTTAAACAGAATGTTAACGGCAAAACCCGCAACGACCACCGCGCCCTTATGGATGCAATGATTCGTTTGTATTCTTCTTATAAAGATACCCTTGAGAAAAAATCAATGGGCTTTATGATGTCGCAGTGGGACGAAAAGCTTTTGAAATACGGAAAGATGTTTGAAAGCGAAATGATGGATTTGTCTGTAAATATTCCGCTTGAAGCTGCTCTTGATAAGGGCTGGGCAATTCTTTCGGAATGTTTTGAAAGTGATGAAACAGGTATCAAGTCTGACTTGATTCAACAGTACTGGAAAAAATAAGGTTATTGTATGGCAACAATAAAGCTGACAAAAAATGAGCTTAAGAGTCAGAAAGATGCGCTTAAAATGTACAAGCGCTATTTGCCGACGCTTTTGCTCAAAAAACAGCAGCTGCAAACAGAAATCCGTACAATTGACGCCAGAGCCAAGGAAGTAAGAGCCAAGCGCAAGGCATTGGAAGAGGAATTTTCTAAATGGATTGCCGTTTTTGGTGAGCGCGAAGCTTTTACGCCTGACATGGTTACAGTTTCTAACATCAAGAAAGGTGTCGGAAACATTGCCGGTGTAATTATTCCAATCTATGAAGGTGCGGAATTCGCTCGCGGCGATTACGACTTATACAGTACACCTTTGTGGATTGATCTTGCAGCTGACAAAATGGAACAAGTGCTTGCAATGGACTTGGAAGCTGACGTGCTTGATAAGCAGGTTGAACTTTTGGCAAAGGAACTGAGGGTAACAACTCAGCGCGTTAACCTTTTTGAAAAGGTTAAAATTCCTGAAACAAAGAGCAACATTAAGAAAATTACTGTTTATCTTGGCGACCAGCAGGTTGCAGCGGTTGTTCGCGGAAAAATTTCCAAGAAAAACCTTGAACGTGCAGCAGAAGAAAAGGAGACGAAATAATGATTGTACCTATGAAGAAAGTCTCTTTGATTGTGCTCAACAAGGAAAGAAAAGAAGCTTTAAAAACTTTGCGCAAGGCCGGTGTCATGCACATCGACAGTGTTCATGGTTCCGGGGCAGACCTGGCAACGTTAAAAGGCAATTTGAATGCTGTTAACAGTGCCTTTATGACTTTAAGCGATATTAAAGCTCCTAAAGGTTCTAAAAAGATTGCAGCTGAAGAATTAACCAAAGATGCTGCTTTAGAAAAAGCTTTAGAAGTTAATGGTATTGTTGCAGAACGCAAAAAATGCGAAGAACTGGTATTAAAAAATACCCGTGATCTGGAACGTTTTGCCAAATGGGGAAACATTAATCCGGAAGATTTTGCATTTTTGGCAGAAAAAGGCATTCCGTTAACATTGTACGAAATTCCTCCGGCAAATTATTACGATATTCCGGAAGAAATTAGCACTGTTTTGGTAAATGAAGATAAAAATAAAAAGCGTTTTGTTGCTTTTGGCAGCGAAACAGGCAAATATGAATCAATGCCGGCGGAAGCTGTGCTTGTTCAATTGCCGGAAAAATCTTCTGATGCGCTAAGAGCAGAAATTGCCGAAGCAGAAAAACAGATTGCCGGCTTAAACCAGAAACTGGTAAGCCAGATTTGTTATGCTAAAACATTAAAAGAAAATGCCAAGCTTTGGGCAAAAGACGTTGAATTTGAAGACATTTATTCCGGCATGGAAAATGACGGAACGGATGCAGATTCTTCGCTTGCATGGCTTACAGGCTTTGTTCCGGAACCAGAGTTTGCTGAACTGAAAAAGACAGCAGAAGCTAATTCCTGGGCATTTATGGCAGAAGACCCGACTGAAGAAGACAATGTTCCAACCAAGCTTAAAAATAATAAGGCTGTTGAAATTTTGTATCCTGTTCTTGATTTTATGGGAACTTTCCCTGGATATTGGGAATATGATGTCAGTATATGGTTCTTGCTGTTCCTTACAATTTTCTTTGGAATGATTTTTGGTGATGCCGGTTACGGCTTATTGCTTCTGTTTGCCGGTCTGTTTGCCGCATTCAAGGCTAAAAAGGCTAAACAGCCTGTTGCACCGATTATTACTCTGTTAATTGTTTGGGCAACTACTACAGTAGTTTGGGGCGTACTGAACTGTTCATGGTTTGGTATGGATTATACATTGCTTCCGCCGTTCCTTCAGAATTTGGCTTTACCGGTTTTTGCGCCGGCAAACCCGGAACGCGATACGAACCTGCAGATTTTCTGCTTCCTGCTTGCTCTGGCACAACTTTCAATTGGTCACTTTATAGCAATGAAGCGTAACTTTAAGGAAAAATCTCTTAAAGTTCTTGCAGATCTTGGTTCCCTGTTTATTCTCTGGGGTATGTTCTACGTTGTTTTGATGCTTATCGTATCATCTGAACGTTTCCCGCTGATTACACCGGTACCAGTTTTAATCGCTGTCGGTTTTGTTTTAAGCTTTATTTTTTCTAACTACGAAGGAAGCATCGGAAAGAGTATCGTAGAAAGCTGTAAAAATATCATTTCAGTTTTGCTGGGTGTTATTAACTTCTTCTCTGATATTGTTTCTTACATCCGCTTGTGGGCAGTTGCGCTGGCAGGTACTGCTATTGCAGAAACTGTAAACACAATGGCTGGTCCAATGCTGGGTAATTTCCTGATCTTCTTTGGAATTATCCTTCTGGTATTTGGTCACGGCTTGAACATGGTTTTGAACGTACTTTCTGTTATTGTACACGGCGTACGTTTGAATACACTTGAGTTTACCAGCCACGTTGGCATGAACTGGGCTGGCTTTAAATACGAACCCTTTAGGGAATAGTTTTAGCAGGCGAACATTCGTTTGTTAGAGATTATTATATAGGAGATTTAACATGAATTTTGGTATGTTAGGTGCAGGTGCTGCTCTTGGTATTGCTGCTCTTGGTTCTGCAATTGGTATTGGCACAGCTGGTTCAGCAACAATTGGTGCATGGAAGCGCTGTTATTTGAACAACAAGCCTGCTTCTTCAATTTTGACAGTTTTCGCCGGTGCTCCTCTTACCCAGACAATTTACGGTTATCTGGCAATGATGTTTATCAGCGGTTCTTCAAAAGATTCTTGGTACTTGCTTGGTTTGGGTATCTTCGCTGGTATTGCAATGGCATTCTCTGCAATTGCACAGGGGAAAGCCGGTGCTGCTGGTTCTGATGCTTTTGCTGAAACAGGCAAAGGTTTTTCACAGTACATCGCAGTTGTTGGTTTGTGTGAAACCGTAGCGTTGTTTGTTATGGCATTCTGTTTGATTAGTGTCTGATTTTTAATTTTGTTATTTACGCAGGCTGTAGGTTTTCTACAGCCTGTTTTTGTTTTCAGGCAGTCATTTGATTACCTGAAAAATTCAATTTTTATGGAAGAAAATGGCAAGTTTTTGAAGATTTTTTGAAAAGTACAAGAAATTTTCAATGATTTTCTATATTATAAAAGAACAAACTAATTCAAATTATTTTTTTGAGGCATTTATGTACAAAACCCCTTATGAAGTGGCAATTGGCGGAAAAGGAAAGACCAGAAAAATTGTAATTGGCGGCACAAATCCGGTAACCATACAAACCATGTGGAAGGAAGGCATTACAGACCTTTTAAGCGACAGCAAAAAGTTCGGCGAAACTGTTGAACGCATTGAAAAACTTGAACTTTTGGGCTGCGATATTTTGCGTTTTGCCGTTCCCGATATGGAAAGTGCCGAAGCACTGCTAAAACTTGCCGAAGCCGTAAAAATGCCTTTGGTTGCGGACATTCACTTTGACTATAAACTTGCGCTGCGCTGTCTTGACGGCAATATTGCAAAAATTCGTATCAATCCGGGCAATATCGGTTCAATTGAAAGAACAAAAGCCGTGGTTGATAAGGCGCGCCAGACAGGTACGGCTTTGCGCATCGGCATCAATACCGGCAGCCTGCCAAGAGATCTGGCTGATTTGGTTGCAGAAAAGAAAATCAGCCGCGCCGAAGGTTTGGTGCAAACTGCCGCCAGAGAAATGGAGATTTTTGATAAATTAGATTTCAATCAATTTATTGTTTCAATGAAAGCATCTTCTGTTGCAGAAACTATTGAGTCTAACGAAAAATTTGCCGAAATTTATAATGCACCACTGCATATTGGCGTAACAGAAGCTGGTCCGTTAATTGGCGGCGTGGTAAAAAGTACCATGGCTTTCAGCCGACTTTTAAGCGAAAAAATCGGTTCAACAATTCGCGTCAGCCTTTCGTCATTGCCGGAAAACGAAATTATTACCGCAAAAGAAATTGTACGCGAACTTGGTTTGCGTAGCGGCGGCGTAAAAATTGTTTCGTGCCCGCGGTGCGGAAGAAATGGTTTTGATGTTCATGGTTTTACCGACCGCTGGCAGACTGAATTGCTTTCGATGAACAAGGATATAACGGTTGCCGTTATGGGCTGTGTCGTAAACGGTCCGGGCGAGGGTAAAACTGCTGATATCGGTATAACCGGCGCCGGTGATTCCGTAATAATTTTTAAGCACGGTGCTGTGGTTCGTACTGTTTCTGCTGATCAGGCAGATGCAGCATTTAGAGAGGAGTTAAATTCGCTGTGAAAAAACTGTTTGCAGTATTTGCGTTTGTTTCAATTGTTGGCGCTGTTTTTGCCCAAACACCTAAAAAACCCGAAATTACTTCGTTATCGTGGATGACGCTGCAGGATGCCCAGTTGAGCTATGAGCAGGGTGATTTTGGAGAGGCTGTACGTTTAGTTGATACTGCAAAAAGCAAGCGAAGAGACGAAGTTGCATGGTCTCTTTATGTTTTGAATCAGGCTTTGAACCCTTCTGCCGTTCAGGTTGTTGGTGACAATATTGACGCCGTTGTTGAAGTTCTTAAAGAACGCAATGCGGAAGATGCTTTGACCGTGATTCACGACGTTTTGGTAAAAAGAAGCCAGGAAGAATTGAATTATTCTACTGCAAAGCTTGTAAAAACCGTTGCCTTATACGAAGAATACCCGGAAGCGGATTTTATGCTTGGCAAGCTTTACATGCTTGAAGGCGAATATGTTCTTGCAGATGCATTTTTAACCCGAGCCTGGGAACATGCTGATATTCTGGATATTCCAGACCAGCGTTTTGACATTCTGTATCAGATGGCATATCTTGCCAAGCTGCAAAAAGATTACGAAAAATTTGAAAAATCGCTTTTGCTGGTTATTGCCAGCGACGGCTATGTTAATTCGGCTGGCGAAGACGGTACTTTTATAAAAGCTGTAAAGCGTTCAATTAATGCCAGTGACATGACTCTTGACAAACTGTTTTTGCTTTACCGCAGCACGGCTTATACTTCTTTGAGCGCATATTACCAGCTTGCAAATTATTACCGCGACAACGGTAAGCAGGAAAAGGCACTGACGATGTCTACTCTGGCGGCGCTGATTGCCTTTACCCGTATGTATGAAGCTGTAAAAGAGCGGGATATGGAATATGTTTATGCCGACCGCGAAACTGATATTTACCGTCAGCCGAACGGCGCGGTTCTCAAAAATGTCAGTTCAAGTAAGAAGTCCAATTTTGTGCGCTATCTTGAAAAAGTTGGCGAATATTACGAAATTGCAGACTGGGGCGCCAGAAACGGTGTTTGGGAAGGTTTTTACAATTATGCACAGATTTTGTATGAATCTGACTGCAAAGTTTTAAGCGAAGGAATGTATTCTAGTCTTTCGCAGTTTTGCCCCGAAGATTTTTGGCGTAATCTTGCACTTAGTGAACTGCTTAAAATTTATTAAGTTACCTTTTATAATTGATATATAGTCTATCAATTCCAGTTCGTTTTGCGGGCTGGAATTGTTTTTAAAAACAGGAATATAAAATGGTTTTTTCATCATCGATTTTTCTTTTTATTTTCTTTCCGCTAATTTTAATTTGCTATTTTAACCCGTTTTTTAGGGGAAGAAAATTTAGAAATGCCGTACTTTTGATTTTCAGTTTGGCATTTTATGCTTATGGCGAACCTTTGTTTGTGCTTTTAATGATTTTTTCAATTTGTGTAAATTACGTTTTTGGTATTCTAATTGATAAAAATGCCGTCAAAAACCGTCAGAAATTGAAAAAATTGTGGCTGATTCTGGCAATTATCTGGAATATTGGCATTTTATTTATTTTCAAATATCTTTCGTTTGTTTCTAAAATTATTGCGGAACATTTTGCCTTTATTGCCACAAACAGCGTTTCAATTGCGCTGCCAATTGGTATTTCGTTTTTTACTTTTCAAATTCTTTCTTATATTATCGACCTTTACAACCAGAAATGCGGCGTGCAAAAAAATATTTTCAATTTGGCGCTGTATATTTCACTTTTTCCCCAGCTGATTGCCGGACCTATTGTGCGTTACAGCACAGTTGAAAATGAAATTGAAAACCGAACCGAAAATTCGCAGGATGTTACCAATGGTTTTGTGCGTTTTGTGTTCGGTTTGGGTAAAAAGTGCCTTCTGGCAAATTATATGGCGGTTATTGCCGACGTGGTTTTTAACGGTTTTGATGCCGGTATAATTCCTTCTGCTTTGGATGCATGGCTTGGGGCAATTGCCTACAGTTTGCAGATTTATTTTGATTTTTCCGGCTATTCCGATATGGCGATTGGGCTGGGCCTGATTTTCGGTTTTCATTTTAACGAAAACTTTAATTATCCGTATATGGCGCGGTCAATTACCGATTTTTGGCGGCGCTGGCACATTTCGCTTTCGTCGTGGTTCCGCGATTACGTGTACATTCCGTTGGGCGGCAACAGAAAAGGTATGCCGCGGCAGTTTTTTAATATGTTTGTTGTTTGGGCGCTGACCGGCATTTGGCACGGCGCTGCGTTTACTTTTTGGTTTTGGGGCATTTTGTATTTTGTGCTGCTTTCCGTTGAAAAATTTTTCAGTTTGGATAAAATTGACAAAAAAGTGCCGGCGTTTTTTTACCGGCTTTTTACGCTGTTTTGCGTAATGTGCGCCTGGATAATTTTCAGAAGCCCGTCGCTTGGTTTTGCTTTCAATTATTGGACATATTTATTTGGCGCTTCGCCGGTTAAGGCAGGCAGAAATATTTTTGAAATATTTGCAAATAACTATTATCTTCAGAACGGCGGAATTTTGCTGCTTGCTTCTGTTATTGCCTGTTTCCCGATTTTTCCGCTATTAAAAAGCAAATATTCCGCTTTATTGAATAATTTGCAGCAAAAAAAAGCAAAATCCTGCAAAATGTTAAGTATTTTGGCACAAATTGCAGTCTGTTTGTGGTTTGCTTTTGTGTTTGTGTTTTCCGTGCTTAGTTGTATAAAATCAACTTATAACCCGTTTATTTATTTTAACTTTTAATTGCCATGAATAATACTAAAAATTGTTTGTTTTATTTTACCCGCGTTGCTTTTGTAATATTAATTGCGTTTTTTTTCAGTTTTGCGGTGCGTTTGGGCGCCCGCGTTTTAATAAAATTTGCCGGTGCTTCAAATCCAATTGTTCAGGCTGTTTTTTTTGACCGCCCGGATTTGTCTGGAAAAGAGGTTGGAACTGGCGTTAAGGTTAATTTTGCTGAAATGTATCCGTTTGGTGAATCTTACGAAGAAATAAAGCAGCGTGCTTTGGCTGTAAATCCAAATGTTGAAAACGTGCAAAATGCTGAAGCTGCTGAAAAAGTTGAAAATATTCAGGTTGCAGAAAATGCCGGCAATATTATTGCTGAAAATGTGCAAAAAAAGCAGAAAGAATCGAAGATTTTTGCAAAAATCAATAAAATTGATGAAAAATGCGACAAATTTACAGGCAAAATTGCCGGTATTAGAAATAAACTGGAAACCTGGCTGAGCGAAAATATTGTTTGCCGGTATTTTTTTCTTGAAAAGGCAAATTACGGCGAAAAAATTACAAAATGGAATTTGAGCGCTGATTTGTATAATCCGGTTGTCAAGTTGAATAATGGTTATTTTTCCTTGCTGCAAAAGCGCCTTGATACTTTTGAACTAAGAAAAAGTATTGTCCGTTTTGCTGATTTTTTGCAAAGCGAAGATATTCCGTTTATTTATGTTCAGGCACCTTACAAAATTTCGCCTTTAGACACTGTTTATTCTGGTGTCCGCGATTTTTCAAATCAAAATTCTGACGATGTTTTGAATTATTTGCAGCAAAACGGTATAAAAACGTTTGATTTGCGCCAAAAATTAATTGAAGAAAATAAAAATTTCCCGGAAATGTTTTATGTTACGGATCATCACTGGAAGGCTGAAACTGGTTTGTGGGCAACTAAAAAAATTGCAGAAGAAATAAACCGGCAGACGGCGCTTTTTATTGATGCAGAAATTTATAACCCGGATAAATTTGATTACAAAGTTTATAAAAATGCCTTGCTTGGTTCTTATGGTAAAAAATTAACCGTTGCCAAAACTCCAGCAGACGATTTTACACTTATTACGCCAAAACAGAATTATGATATTCATTTTGAAGCCTACGATAAAGAAAATCAGCTTGCAAATAATGACGGTGATTTTATTGCAATGATTGATGTTCCGACGCTGGAATCAAAACAATTGTATTTCAGCAGTCCTTATCACGCTTACGGGTATGGTTCCTGCAATAATTTTGTAACAAATTATTCTGCAAATAATAATTACCGTGTTCTTTTGATTGGAGATTCTTTCAGCAATGTTTTTGCGCCGTTTTTGGCTTTAGGTATAAAGAACCTTGACCGTTTGGATTTGCGATATTTTAATGGCAGTGTTGAAACTTTTGTAAAACAGGCTGAAAAATATGACCTTTGTATCGTAATGTACAATCCAGACCAATATGCACAAACGCCTGGTTTTGTATCACACGAAGAATTATTTGATTTTAGATAATTGTTTGTAATGCTTGTGTTTACAGAATTGTAAGAATTTAAGAATGTAAAAGCTGGAATATTTGTAAATCATATATTCCAGCTTTTTTATATGTTTCTAATGTGCAAACGGCAAGTTTTATTGTTTTGTCATTCCGAATGCTATGCTTATGCCTGTACTGTCTACGGTAATTGGAGTATCTGATTTAACCAATAGGATGTTGATGTTTAGGCTTGGCTGCTGAAAGCTAATAGAAAACACCCAGTCCAAAGAACATTTCGTATTTTGAAACATCCGGACGCCAGCTTTTGTTAACAACTCTTCCCGGTAAAACTGTACGAGCCAAGTCCAAACCAACGCTAATGCGACCAATAACACTACGCATATGGGTAGGGTAGCCCAAAATTTCAATACCGCCAGAATAATAACCGTCTGCTATCAAGAAGTTTGTGTTGGTATATATATTGTGACCAAGTGCCACATCTACAAATGGAGAAACAAGAACTTCAAAATCAATTTTTCTCATCCATGCAGGGAAACCCCACCCAGCCCAGTCGGTCTGAATCAATCGCATTGGAACATCAAAGTTGAATACAATTGCATTATCTGAAGCAAACGCGTCATTATCGCGTATACCACGCATACGACCGCCAAATACGCTAGTTCCACCACCCATATTATAGTACCAGTATGTGCGGTTATATAATGCAATTCTGTCACCGGGAAGATACATTTGTGTATTCAAAGTAAATGTTGGCATTGGGATTGTCTTGGTATAAAGGTTATATCCCCAGCTTTGTCCAAGTGAAAATAAGAAGCCTTTACGATAGTTTCCTACACGTTCAAGTTTTCCAGAACCAATAGAGTGTGAAAATGTTACTACCGGACCTTTTAAGTCGTTATGGTCAATCATGTCACTTTTGTTTGCAGCTGCCGGATTCTGTTTTAGTGCATCTGCATCCCAGTTCCAGCCGAAAGAAACGGACGGTGTCCATGTAACACTGTTAAAGTTCGGAATACGACCAAGTGTGATAGGTAATGAAGCACCTACCGAATTATTCAAATAATAAACATCATCTTTGTATTCTGGATTTCGGTAAAAATATTCACTGAAATTAAGATTCAATGATGCAATATCTGTTAGACGGCGGCTGTATGATGTTGACTGACCAATATTATAATATAAATTACCTTCTGCGGTATAATTTATATAAGCACTGGGAGAAACATAAATGGAAGATTTCTTATCGATTTGAGACCAAATACCTAAACTTGTAGAATAAGAAACAGCCGGTTTGAATGCTTTCGAAGCTTCCTTGTCTTTATCTACAAAAACTTTACTAACTTCTATACCATTATTCCAGTTTATGTCATGACCAAAAGCCTTTATAGGAACTGTAAAACCAGTATCAGCACTGATAATATGTTTTATTACCGGTTTTTCAGCAGTGTAATAGTTATACCCAAAGTTAAGGTCAAACATCTGCATTGTACCCATAAAGTTATAGTTACGGGCTTTAAAAGTTATTTTCAAACCATTGGCAGATGTATACTTAGGAAAAGGGACAACAATCTTGTTGCCGTGCCCATCTTTTGCTTTCATTAAAAGTTCAACTGGGGTAATACTGGTTTGTGCATTGCGCACGCCATAAAAAACTTGAACTTCTGTATATGAAAAAACTCTGAAACCGTCAAATTCTGCACGCAGCCATGCAAGATAATCGTCAAATTCTTTTTGATTTTTAAAAACCGTTTCCTGGTCAATTTTCAGCATTTCTTTTAATGCACTTACTCTGGTTTGACCTTCAAGTTCATACTTTACCGATGTAATCTGGAATCTGTTGCCTGCGGTTTGCGAAAAAACTATATTTGTGCTAAAAAAAATGAGGAATAATAAAAAGCAGGAAATCTTTTTGTTTAAATACATCATGCTATTATACCCCCATTTTTGAAGAAATTTCAAGATTTGCCCAGATATGACAATTTTAATATGCGTTTTTGTTTATAAAACCTCTAAAAACCGTCAAAAAGATAATTTTCATATCAAACATAAAAGACCAGTTCTCAATGTAAAAAATATCGTGTTCAATACGTTTTTCAATTGAAGTATCACCGCGCCAGCCGTTAACTTGCGCCCAGCCTGTTAACCCCGGTCTAACCTGATGCTTAACCATGTAACGCGGTACGGTTTCTTTAAATTGGGCAACAAAATACGGGCGTTCCGGGCGCGGACCAACTACCGACATGGAACCCGTCAAAATATTGAAAAATTGCGGCAATTCATCAATGCTGGTTTTGCGCATAAATTCGCCCCATTTTGTTTTGCGCGGATCATCTTTTGTCGTCCATGTAGTATTGCTGGACTGTTCCGACTGAACGCGCATTGAACGGAATTTGTACATATTAAAGCTTTTCTGATTTAAGCCTATTCTTTCCTGCTTGTACAAAATCGGTCCTGGAGAAGTAATTTTCGTCATAATTGCGGCAAAAAGCATAACCGGTGAAAATATAGTTATTGCAAAAAGCGAAAAACAAACATCAAAACTGCGCTTAAACATTTGGTGAATTGAAGAATCAAGTGGAATGTAGCGCGTATCAATAACAGGCAAACCGTCTAAATCTTCAAATGCAGGTTTTGCCGGAATATATTCGCTGTAATAAGGCACAATCAGAATGCGTGCGCCGTTTTTTTCGCAAAGCGGAATAATCGTATCGATTTCCATATAATTTTCCGGTGCCAAGGCAATTACTACCATATCGAAATATTGGTTTGCCAGAATTTCTCCAAGGTGGTCAACTGTGCCAATAATTGAAAGACCCCAAAAATCGCCTTTTTTATAGTCGTTTTCAGAAACTACGCCGCTGATTTCGTAAGCCCATTCCGGGTGCTTGCGGGTTTTTTCAATAAACTTGCGGCTTAATTTGTTGGTGCCAATAACCAGACAAAAGCGTTTGTTGTAGCCGCGCTTGCGGTAAGTTGTTAGTATAAAACGAATTATTAAACGACTTGAAATTGTAATTAAAGTGTTGAAAATAGCAATAAGCACTGCCGCATAACGCGAAAAGTGCATGATTTTTCCAATATACAGAATTAAAACAAACAGCAAGGTTGCAATTGCGTTTGCATAAATAATGGAAGCAATTTCTTCGTAAAAAGGCTTGGTTCGGCGCGAACTGTAAAGTCCAAAAGCACTGTACAGCAAAAAATATACCGGCATTAAAACGAAAACTAAAAAAATTGTCGTTTCAAAAGGAAGGTTATTTGTGCCGTTAAAAAGTTCAAAACGGAAAAAATACGCCAGCAAAAAAGCAAGCGGAATACAAAACAAGTCTAAAAATATTTGAATGCGGTTTAAAGTACGCTGATTTTCGTTAATCATAATCTATTCAAGTCTGCCGTCGGCTAAAGTATAAGTCTTAATTATCTGGTCAAAAACAGTGCTTAATTCAAAAAAAGCAACTTTCTGGCTGCTTTTTTCTGCAAAATCTTTTTGCAAACCGGTATTTCGGGCAATTTTTTCAATTTTTTCTTTGAATTCATCAAAGTTGCCTAAATTGAACAAAAAGCCGTTTTCACCGTCTTCAATTAAATCGCTGTGACCTTTTACCCGGGATGCAATCACGGGTTTTTTGTGCTGCATGGCTTCCATTAAATTGAACGGTAAACCTTCGCTTTTGCTAAAAGAAACTACAAAATTGCAAAAAGTAAGCAATTCATCGATATTTTTTACAAAACCCGGTAAAATTACTTGATTTTGCATATTTTCCTGCAAAACTTGATTTTGAATATTTTGCCATTCTGAACCAGTACCTGCAAGTATTAAAACCCAATCGGGGTTTTGTCTTAAAAGCGGCAGAAAATATTCAAAAAGCTGTTGTTGATTTTTTCTTTTGGAAAATTCGGCAGCGTATACAAAATATAGAACATCCGAATCGCTGTAAAAGTTACCAAGAACAGCTTTTTTTGCTTTTATAATTTCTTCTGCTGTACAATTTTTTGCATTGAAAGGTTTTATGCCAATGCCGGGAACATTTTTTACAATTTTGCCAAGCCTGTGTTTTTCTGCTGCCTCAAAATCTTCATAATTCATTGTAATGCAAAGTTTTGTGATAGGAGCAAAAAATTTTTCAATAAAAAGCATTATGGCCTTTTTTAGTTTTGGCGTATTTTTGCTGAACAAATAACCGTGACAGCTATGGATTACAACCGGTTTTCTGGCGCAAAAAAGAACCGCAAGGCGGGTAATGATTCCTGCCAAAGTTGCATTGCTTATAACAACGTCAATTTTTTCTGTTCTGATTATTTTTTTTACGGCAAAAACAGTTTTCAGGTTTTTCCATGGTTTGCCTTTGTAAAATTCTATATTATAATGCTTTGCGTCAAATGAATAGCTAGCTTCGCCTTGAGCTGCGGTAAAAACCTTAAAGCCTTTCTTGCTGTAATATTCAAGATACGGCAGATGAAACTGGTTAAAATGGCTTTGCCGGGAGGCTGTAAAAAGAATTTTCGTCATATAAAATCGCGTAAAACCGTAAAATGCTTAAGTTAAGTAATATATTATACATTTACGCAGGTACTTTACGCAAGTCATTCCTAAGGCGAAAAAATATTGTCCCAAATTTATTGTGCCGGCAAAAAAAAGCTTTGTATGACCTTTCATTTCGTCGGCGGTTAGGGCGTGAAAATTTGCCGACAGCCCCGAAACGCCAAAAGTTCGCTTGTCGGCAAAAAATACAAGTTTTTGGTCGATGAAAACGATTTTGCCGATTTTGCCGAGCTTCAGCCACAAATTATAGTCTTCGGCACGGCGCAAAGTCTGGTCAAACATGCAGTTTTTTATAATTGTCGCCGGCACTATTGCAGAAGATGTAATTACGTGGTTGCGGATAAGCAGATGCGTAAAACTTACGCGTCTGGTTTGCCCTGAAAAATGATTTTTTACGGTACTGTTTGTAGAAACCAGCGCCGTATTTGGAAAATTTTTAAAAGCTTCTATTTGTTTTGCAAGTTTTTCAGTATGCCATGCGTCGTCGCTGTCTAAAAATGCAACAAAATCGCCGGCAGCCTGCTTTATGCCAATATTGCGCGCCCTGGAAACGCCGCCGTTTTTTACCGATATTACAGAAAACTTAACGTTCGTTTGCTGTTTTTTTATGAAATTATTTGCAGTTTCTTCGGTTTTATCTGTAGAGCCGTCGTTTATGATGATTACTTCAAAAGGCAGAAAAGTTTGATCAATGCAGCTTTGCATGGCGGCTTCCAGAGTTTTTTCCGCATTATAAGCCGGAATAATTACCGAGATTTTTGCATTTTGTAAACTGGCAGAATCGTAAAACGGCTTCATATTTTAAGTGCCTGCCAGTTTTCGGGTAATTTTTTTTCAGTTTGAATATTTTTGCTGTTCCAGAACGCCGGTGCAATCACAATTTTTTTAGGGTTAGGATTTAGGTACGCGCCCCACCAGCTGAAAGAACTGTTTGCAATAATATTGCTGCCGCATTTCGCCATCAGCGCCATGTCCTGCCACGAATTTTCGCCCGTATTCCAGTCCACAAAAGTTACCGGCACCGGCAAACTGGTGAAATTTTCCTTGCACCACGCAATATCGTCAGAAAAAAACAGCAGATTTGAAATATTTTTTTGCTCAAAAAGGCTTTTCAGCGCTTTTTTGTAATATTCAATCGTACAAAGATTCAAATTCTGGTTTTCTTTCAGCAGATAATCGCCGCGCCGCACGTGAATGCTTGCAGAATTTGCGTCCAGTTTCTGCATAAGCTGAATATTTTTTTCATCAAGCTGGGGCTTAAAGGCAAAAATTGAACGAATTTCTTCTATTAATATGGGCGAAAAATAATCTTCATTTTGCCAGTAGCCTTCAAAATAAAAATTGCCATCGCAGTTAAAAAAGCGCTTGTCAAAAATATTTTCATTTTCAATCAGGTGCGTTTTTTTTGTAAAAAATTTCCGCTTTATGCGGCGCAAAAAATTATCGGGAATTGTGGCAATTTTATCGCATTCGCTGCGGCTTGCCACGGGCAAATCGATATTAAAAAGCCGGTTCAGCTCGTAGCCGTTGTGCAAATGTTCGGTTTTGTAATTGGAAAGATCCAAAAGCACGGTTTCGCCACTGCGTTTTTGGCAGGCTTTTGCAAAAGCATACTGAAACATCTGGTTTCCAAGTCCGCTTTTAATTTTCACAATTTTCATCAGATTTTTCTCCAGTTGCAGCGGTTTGGAACAAGGTCGTCTATCATTTGCGGCCGCGAATTGTGCCATTTTTTTGGCGAAATTACAATTTTTTCCGGATTCTGGTTAAAAAATGCGCCCCACCAGCTGTAAGTTGAATTTGCAATAATGTTTGCCTTGCAAATGCTCTGCAAATAAAGTTCAAAAGCGTCGTCTTTTTTGGTTTTTGCTGAATTATTCTGTATTTCCTGTGCTTTTTTACTTTCGCAAATTTCGCTTAAAAACAGAAAATTTACAGAATTTTGCAGAAAATATTCGTCTTTTTTTATTTCTTCAATGAAATTATGCGCAAATTTTGCATCGTTTGTGAAAATTATAAAAACAGGGTCTGCAATTTCGGCACAAACAGTTTTTATCGCATTTCTGTAATATTCCAGATTGCAAATATTTCCAAAATCTCTAAAAACGTCAATCCTGTTATAATCTCCACCGCGAATATGCAGGCTTACGGCATTTTTCGCCTTTATAAAAGCACTTTCCGGGCTTTTTTCGTAAAGTTCAATTTTCTTAAACCCGAATTTTGGAGATTTTTGCAGCTTATTCAAATTTTCTGCAAACCCGTATTCCTGAAAAAAATCGGCGTGCCAGGTTTTGCAAAGATATTTTGCGTAAAATTTATAAAAATTAAGACCAATTTTGCTTTTTGGTGCAATTATCAGGCTGTTATCAATTTCAAAAAGTTCATTTATGCTGAGGCTGTTTCTGGTAGACGCATCTTTGTTCAAAATGAAGCGCAGCTTTTCGCCGTTTTCAATTTGCCCAAGCCCGTAAGCGTACTGAAAAAGCTGATTGCCCAAGCCGCCAAAAAGTTTATAAAATTGCGTTTTTTTCATAGGTTGAATAATTATATAAAATTTTTTATAAAAATGAAAGCAATTCTTTTGTACAAATGAAATTATAAAATTTCTGCGCCGCCATACAAATTTTTTGGCGCAAATTGAAAGGAAAAAATGATTCAGACGATTGAAAAGGGCAGCAAAATCGCAATTGCCGCTTGTTCCAACGGTTTGCGCCAGAATTCAGCGCCGCATATTGCAAAAATGACCGGTATTTTGCGCCAGATACCGCTGCAGCCTGTTCTTAGCGATTATATTTTTGAAAAAAGCGACGGTTTTTCTGCCAGTGGCGAAGAACGCGCAAAAGTTTTGATGAATTTTTATAAAGACAGCCAAATTAAAGCGATTTTTGATGTTTCCGGCGGCGATGTCGCGAATCAGGTTTTGGATTTTTTTGATTTTGATGTGATAAAAAGCAGCGGCAAACAATTTTGGGGCTACAGCGATTTGACCACGATTTTGAACGCAATTTATGCAAAAACCGGCAAATCTTCGGTTCTGTATCAGATTCAAAATATTGCCGGCAATTTTTCAAAGCAGCAGGCTTTTGATTTTGAACAGACTTTGATAAATGGCGGCAGCAATTTAACGGAAATTAGTGCTAATTTTTGGCAGGGTAATAAATTAGAAGGCGTTTTAATTGGCGGCAACGTGCGTTGTTTTTTAAAGCTTGCCGGCACTCAGTATTTGCCGAATTTTAGCGGCAAGGTGCTGCTTTTGGAGTCTTTGTCTGGATTTTTGCCGCGTATTGCAACTTTTTTTGCCCAATTAAAACAGATGGGCGTTTTTAACCAGATTAGCGGGCTTTTGCTGGGCACTTTTTCTCAGCTGGAACAGGCTGGCGGCGGCGAAAAATTGAAAGAACTTGTCTTGCAAATGGTGCCGCCCAATTTGCCGGTTGCAAAAACGCAAAACATCGGGCACGCAGAAGATTCTAAAGCCGTGGTAATTGGCGAAAATTTTGTGCTTGGCGAATGATTTTATAAATTTTCTGTATTAAAAAAGAAGTTTTGCCAGAGAAAAATTTTTTTAATTGCAGTAAGCAGAAAAAAATGCGGCAAGATTTTACGGAAACTTAAAATTTCAAAAAGCCGTTTGTTCTTGCCGCCAATTTCCGCCAGTGTAAAAAATGCGGCGGCTTTTCTATTTTTTCAATATGTGCTTAATTGCAAACCATTTCAATTGCGAAGCCCATTTGTCAAACGGATAAGGAAGCCTGCCGTCGTCTTTGCAGCGCTGTTTCATTTCTAGTTCGTCCAGTTTTGCGTCTGCAAGCACATATTTGGGGTGAACCAGCGGAAAATCCAGTTCGGCGGTTTGCATTTGGGCATAAATACTGCCGCTTTTTGTGTGCGTAGCGTCTTCGCCAAAGCCAATGTTTGTAATAAGGTTGTGTTTCGGTGCAATCGCCAGCGCAGATTCTTTCCAAACCGAATAAACCCACGGACCAGCCCAGGAATTTACCCGGTTGTCGTGCAGAATATTGAAAAACTGTTTCCAGTAAAAATTGTACCGTGGATTTTTAAAAAGATGGTCAAAAGCGCCGCTTGCGCTGATTTGCGGCCAGTCTTTCATGCTTGTGTCGTTTTTTTGCCACGCCCGGCGCCAGGTTGCCCAGCCCCAAATGTGAACGTGCTTTGTAAAATAGTAGCTTTCTTCCAGTTTCTGGCATTTGGGGCTTTGATTGTCGCCGGAAACAAGCATAATGCGTTCGTCGTCTTTGTAATATTCCAGCATTTCGTCGCAAAACCTGAAAAAACAGTCGGCAGGCTTGCAGTCGTCTTCCAAAATTATGGCGCGCTCCTCATTGCCAAAAACCCAGTCCAGACCGGAAGAAATGCGCTTTTTGCAGCCCATATTTGTGTCCGAAAAATTTGTTAAAACTTCGCAATCCCAGTCAACTTTGTGCTGAATTTTACGGCATTCTTCAACTTTTTCAGCTTCGCCCGGTTTGTTTGGGCGCGCGCCGTCGCCAATTAGCAGCAGTTTGGGCGGTTTTGCTTTTTTTACAATTTCAAAAACCTGATTTGCCGTATCCGGGCGGTTGAAAATTATCATGACAACTGGTGTTTTGCACAAATATTCAGACATTTATATTATTCCTTGTTCAAATTTCTGCATTTTTCGGCTTTCTGCCATAAATTGGCTGCAAAACCGCATTGACAAACCGTTTAGTTTTCAGCTTACGCGAAAAAAGCCTTGCAAATTTGTCAACGCATTTATCTATAAAATTGGGCTTTTTAGGCATTTTGCCTGCATTCAGCATGTACATTTCGCGGATTGTCAAAGTGTGAAACGCAATCGGCTTTTTAATTAACGGTTCAGAAACTTCCTTAAAATCGCCGTTCAGATAAATATCGCCGGGGTACTGGTAAGGCTGAACTGCGTAAAAACCTTCCACATAGCTTGGCTTTATGCCGAAAAGGGTTAAAAGGTAAAAAGCCAGCGTACAGTCGCAGGCACCTTTGGCAAAAAGTTCATATTTCTGCAAGTCTTCAAGAATAAATTCAGTTTTGGCGGCAAGTTTTTTGGCAAGACTGTTGCTTAGTGCAAAACCGCTGCCGCCGCTTGGAAAATAAAACGGAAAATCTTCGCCGTTCTGCAATTTTACGGAACGTTTTGCAAAGTTGCCGCCTACAAAAAGATCTTTGGAATCGTCAAAAGCGCCCAAGGCTTCGGTTAAATTTGCTGCATCAAGCCATGCATCGCAGCCGTTTATAAAAAACCACTTGGCTTCGGGGAATTTCTCGGTCATGGCTTTTAAGCCGTAAAACTGCTTTGGCGTTGCGGAAAAATAATCTTCGCCGACATGGTCGCCAAGACAAATCATTTTCAAGTCGTCTGCATAAAAATTGCCGCCAACAAGATAGCCTTTTTCAAAGTTTTTCAGCCAGGTGTTGTTTACAGAAAGGGCGCGTTCGTGCAAATTTTTTGCGGAAGTAAAACAAATTACTGCAATTTCGCTTGTTTTTAAGCCAAAAGTGTTTGCCATTTTAGTTTTCCCGGTTTGATTTATACAAATTCAATTTTTTAGAATGAATGTGCAGGTTGAATATTCTGTAAGTTTGCGCGGCATAGTTCAAATATGGTATTTTTAAGCCGTTTTCGGTTTTCCATTCAAATGAAAAATCGCCTGTATTATAGGCGGCATCCGGGTTTATAAAGCCGCAGGTGTCGTCTTTGCTGTTTTCAACATTGCGCTGGTCTATGCCGCCAATAAACTGCCCGTATGCCGCTGCGTCAAAAACTACGCCAAAAGTATCAAAATTACTGCTGAAACGTTCAATTTTATTGTGAATTTCGCCTTTTTGCGACAAAAGCTGAGTTTTTCCGTTTGTATATGCGGCAGGCACAACCGGCAGGTTTCCGCACAAAGCAGGCTTTTTGTCAATAAAATCGCTGAATGCAAACATGTCGTTTTTTACGCGGACGGTGCAGTGGCGGTTGTAAAACCGGCAGAAAGCCTGCAAATGCCTGTAAGACGGAATGAAAATTACACCGGCAATGCAGCGTTTATCGCCGTCCGCCGGAAGCAGAATTTTATTCTGGCTTTTAAAAGCGCTTTCAAAACTGTTTATTTTTTCAAAAATCAAATTGTCGTATTCAAAATGCAGCAGATTTTCTTCGCCGCTCTGTTTCATAAATTCGGCAATCAGAAAAAAGCGTTCAACTACAAAACGCCAGAAGCCGCCGCGCCATGTGTTGTGTGCGCTGCGGTTAATGGCAAGATAAAAGCGGTGCGCCGCGGTTTTTTTTAGAGAAGAACTTAAAACAACCTGAAAATTTGAAAATTTTTTCGATAATTCTTCCAGCTGGCAAAAATTCTGGTCTGCAATGCAAAAAAGCTTTGAATCTTTGTTGAACAGAAAAAACTGTTCAACGCAGTCGCTGATGTAATTGCTGTATTCTTTGCCGCCGTGCACAATAATTGCGTTCATAAAATCTCCAGAATATCAGCTTTTTACAAGCCAAAAGAACCATGAAAACAGATTAAAGCACAGAACACGCAGTTTATGCGGCTTGCTCCAGCTTTCAAACGAAGCCGTTACGTGATTCCGCCCGATATACCAAATCTGCCATTTTTTCGGCTTCATTCCGCAGTAATTTGCACCGTTTCGCATTGTCGGTATGCTTGTAAATGTCATTTTTTGCGGATAATTTGCGAATAAATACGAACCGTAAGTTTCAAATTCGCTGAAACCAGCTTTTGGGCTGCCGTTCTGCTTAACGGCGTTTAAAATTATTTGAAAAAATGAAAGTTTTGCTTCGCCTGAATTTTTATTTGCGTTATTTTCAATTTGCAGAACTATTTCCTGCATAATTTTCTGTTCAAAATACATAAATTCGCTGATAAAAGAGCCAGCAATTTGCTTTTTTATGCCCAGAATTGCCTCTAAAGTATCAAAATATGCAGTATTTACTTCTGATTTTATATTGAAAATTGTTTTATCGTTCCAGTTAAGGCAGATTTTTTGCAGCGGAAAAGTGTCGCAGTCCCAGACCAGATATTTCTGCGCGCAAAGCGGGTTAAAAGCCCACGCCATTTTCAAAAACTGCTGAAAATACCAGCCCGTGCGTTTTTGTCCTTCGCCATAAACTTCGTCAGCAAGTGCCTTAATTGAAGAAAAATTAAGACCTTCGTACATTGTGTCTTCGTTTACAAGCTGCAAATTTGGCGTTTTTTCTTTTATGTTTTGCAGCAAACCGAAATTTTTTGCCGCAGTTATTACAAAAATTGTTTTTGGCGCAATATTTTTTACAATATATGGTATGTTTTGCGATGCCAAAGCGCATTTGTCGCCGGAACAAAGCAGAACAACCTGTTCAATTTGTTCGTTTTGTGCTGTTTTTGTAGAATTCAAATCGCTCATCAATTTTCCTTAAAAAATTATGCGTTAAATGCACCTTTCATTTTATTCTGCCAGTATTCTGCCTGCAAAGCAGACTTGTCGCAGTTTTTCATAATTTCATTGTAAATTTGCACCAGTTCGGCTTCTGTTTTTTGGGCAAAAGCTGCCCAGTCGCTTACGCAAATCACCGGCAAACCGAGATTCTTAAAATATTCATTCATCGGGTTTTGTTCTGCCAAAGCAACGCAGTCCAGATACATGGCTTCCCATGTTCGGTGGCAGTCCAAACCGTTGCCGGCAGGCGAGGCTACAAACATGCAGCTTGCAGCAATTTTCCGGTAACTTTGCGAACTTACAAACGAAGAAAGCTCTTTTGCAGCCGGTTTGTGCCAGAAAGCGCGGTAACAGCAGAAACGTTTGTCCGGGTTTGTGGCAAGGTTCAGCGCAACAAGCACTTTTGGCTGTTTGCGGATTTTGCCAGCCCGTAATTTTTTCTGCAATTTTTTAAAGCTTGCAACGTTGCCTGCGTTGTGAAACCGCTGGTTTTCAAGCCCGATTGGCAGAGGCACAATTTTTTCGTGCTGCAAAGTACAGTTTTGGGCAAACCAGCAAACCAGATGCTGATTTTGCGCAATTTGTAAAAAAACATCAGCGTTTGTGCTTTCCGGCGTAATGTTTGCGTCGCCCTGATGGCTTAAAAGTACAAAAGGCACGCTTATTTTTGGCAAAACTGAATTTGCAAAATCTACCAGAAGATTTGAAGAAAACAGAATTATCAGTTTCTGCCTGAAATTTTCAGTTTTGTTTACATTTTCAATATTTTTGCAAAAATCTTCCAGCTGTTTTTGGTTTTCAATTGAAAAATCTGCAAATCTGGCGAAAGTATCGCCGCTTAAATATGGCGCGCTGCTTGGGCGGCGTTTTAGCCAACTGTTTAATTTGTAGCAAATGCTCCGTTCAAATTCAAAGGGCAGGGCGCTGATAAGTTCTTTAAAGTTCATAGCCGCCCTTTATAAAATGGCTGTAAAAACCTTCGTAATTGTATTTTTTGTAGGCATGGCAGCCAAACGGAAGTTTTTCGCCGTTCTGTTTGTACAGATATTCGGGCCATTGTTCAAAGGCAAACTGCATTGCAATTTCCGGCTCCGGCGTATTCATTTCGTAGTTTGAAATACCGGCGGCAAAATTATCAATGTAAAAACGGTCTTCGGAACGTTTGGATTGGACTGCAACATTTATCCGGTTTGCATAGCCGCATTTTAGCGCCGCAATTTTAAGCATGTTTTTTATGCTTAAACCCTGTTTTTTTAGATTTTCAATCTTTCGGGCAACGCCTTCTTTGGTATAAACCGCGCCTTTTGCCGATAAAAGCCGCACAAAATATTCGGTTTTGCGCAAGCTGAAGCCTCCGTTACCGGATTTTACGAATTTGTACCCGTCGTATGGCGATAAATCAATTTCGCCGCCGCCGGGTATCCACGGCGCACCGATATAATCGTAATTCTGGCTGCACCAGTATTCCAGCTGGTCGCTGAAAACCCATGCGTCTGGCTGGTATATCAGGAAAAATTCAAAGTCGCTGAAGGCTTTGTAAAAGTCTACGTCTTTGGTTAAGCGGTTGTAGCCGTCAATATTTGCAAAAAGTGAAGCGTCAAACAGTTTTTTTTGCAAGGTAACGCTGTGTTTTGCGGCTAAATCAGCGTAAAAACCGGTGTCAAGCTGTTCAAAAGTTACCAGAAAAATCGGGTATTTTTTCAGCACGGCAAAACACTGGTTCAGCGACTGTATTTCGTCTGGAGAGGGCTGTTTTTTATAAACCGGAATGGCGACGCAAACTTTATTCACTAAATTTCCTTTTTGAAATATTCAATTGTGTGCTTTAAGCCTTCTTCTAAAGGAATGCGCGGCTGCCAGCCTAAAACTTCGCCGGCTTTTGTAATGTCCGGCTTGCGCTGTTTCGGGTCGTCCTGCGGCAAATCCTTGAAAACCAGCTTTGATTTTGAACCTGTAAGGCGCAGAACTTTTTCTGCAAGTTCAAGCATTGTAAATTCGCCCGGATTGCCGAGGTTTACAGGACCTGTTATGTCGTCGCCGGTGTTCATCAGGCGGCAGAAACCTTCAACAAGGTCATCAACGTAGCAGAAACTGCGGGTCTGCTGACCGTTGCCGTAAATTGTAATGTCTTCGCCGCGCAAAGCCTGCACGATAAAATTGCTTACAACGCGACCGTCGTTTTTGTTCATCATCGGGCCGTAAGTGTTAAAGATGCGCACAATTTTAATGCGTGTATTGAACTGGCGGTGATAATCCATGAACAGGGTTTCGGCTCCGCGCTTGCCTTCGTCGTAGCATGAACGGATGCCGATTGTGTTTACGTGTCCCCAGTAGGTTTCCGGCTGCGGATGAACCAAAGGGTCGCCGTAAACTTCAGAAGTTGAAGCCTGAAAAACTTTTGCGTTCCATTTATTTGCCAAATCCAGGGCGTGAATTGCGCCAAAAATACTGGTTTTGTAAGTTGAAACAGGGTTGCGCTGGTAATGTGGCGGGCTTGCCGGGCACGCAAGGTTGAAAATTTCGTCTGCATAAAAAGAATATGGCAGTTCAACATCGTGGTTAATTACCGAAAATTTAGGATTTTTGCGCAGTTCGCTGATGTTGCTTTCCCTGCCGGTAAAAAAATTGTCCAGACAAATAACGCGGTTGCCTTCGTTTAACATACGGCGGCACAAATGTGAACCAATAAAACCGGCACCACCGGTGATTAAAACTGTTTTTTCGCTCATTTTTTTTCCCTTAATTCATTAAAAGGTAAATATTTTCTAAGTTTTCGCTTATATAATAGTCTTTTAAGCCGTTTTTTTGCAGAACAGGCAAAAGCGCGGCATAAAAATAGTCAAAATTGTAGTTTATGTCTGCGCCTATTACCTGTCCGGTTGCCATGCCAAATAATTTGAATGCCTTGCGAATAAAACTTGCAAACGGCGTTTTGGCTTTTTCCTTTATTCGCGGTGAAATTTCAAGCTTTATGAATTTATTTGCCTTAATTGTATCCATCATCTTTTGCGATGAAAAACAATCGTCAAATTTTCTTACTGCAAATTGAACAGTTTCCGGCGTAATTTCGCTGCAAAGCTCGTTTCTGCTTACCAGACCCAAAATAGGGCGATCCCGGTCGCCTAAAATTTTTCCCCAGCTGCTGCCCAAATTCGGTTCAAAGGCATTCTGGTAATAGCGGCTTAAAGTGTCAAACCGGGCTGTGTCCGGGCGCAAATGTCCGCTTTCTGCCTGCGGGTGCCATTGATGAAACATTTGGTATTCATCCGGCAGCCACACCGGTTCTTCGCCAATCCGCTTCAGCCTGAAAGACCAGTCCAAGTCTTCAAGTCCCCAGTATTTTATTTTTTCGTCGTAAGCGCCAAGTTTTTCGTATAAATCGCGCCTTACGCACTGAAAACCGCCGCAGGAACCTTTGCCGGCGCATTTTGCCTTTAATTTGTCGCCGTTTTTAGGCAGCCAGTAAGAAGTTACGGCAAAAACACCGTGGTTTTCGCAGTTTTGGGCAATCCATTCGTATGGATTGCTGTCAAAAAGCATGTCAATGTCGGTGGTGGTGATAAACTTTGTTTTTGCGCTGGCAATTCCAAAGTTTAAAGCCTGTCCGCGGCTCCATGGCAAGCCTTCGGTGCTGTTAAAAACATATTGAATGTTTAATTCTTTGCATAGTTTTTCGTATTCGGCAGAAAATTCCTTGTAAGAACCAAAATCGGCAATTAAAAAAGGCGAAGTAATGCCATTTTTGCGCGCAGATTCTACCAGCGTTTTTATGCGTCCGCCGTCGCGGTTGCGGATTGTGGCAATTATTGTGTTGTTTTCAAGGAATTCGTTTAATGTCATGCTAAAGTACGCCCGATGCAAAAGTGTTTAAAGCCTAATTCTGCCATTTTTGCCGGTTCGTAAACGTTGCGGCCGTCAAAAATAACCGGCTGTTTCAAGTTCTTTTTAATGGCTTCAAAATCTGCCTGACGGAATTCTTTCCATTCGGTCATTAAAACCAGAGCGTCTGCATCTTTTAATACGTCGTACATATCGTCAACGTATTCAATTACGTCAGCCGGCAAATCTGCTAAATAATGTCTGGTCTGTTCAAAAGCTTCCGGGTCGTAGGCTTTTATTTTGGCACCGGCGGCAACCAGATCGCGGATTACAACAAGTGACGGCGCTTCGCGCATATCGTCTGTCTGCGGTTTAAATGCAAGACCCCAAAGCGCAAAAGTCTTGCCGTTAAGGTTGCTGCCAAAATGCGCCAGAACCTGACTTGCAACAATGTGCTTCTGTCTTTCGTTTACGGCTTCAACCGCGGTGGCAACTTTCATTTCAATTCCGTTGCGCTTGCCAACAGAAATTAATTCCTTTACGTCTTTTGGGAAGCACGAGCCGCCGTAACCGCATCCGGCATACAAAAAGCTCATTCCGATGCGCGAATCCGTACCGATACCCTGACGAACGGCTTTTACGTCGCCGCCAAGTTTTGTACAGATTGCTGCAATTTCGTTCATAAAGCTGATGCGGGTTGCAAGCATTGCGTTTGCGGCATATTTTGTAATTTCTGCACTTTTTATGTCCATTGTTAAAAGCGGATGACCGTTGCTTACAAAAGGTTCGTAAAGTTCTTTCATGATACCGGCGGCTTTTTCGCTTTCGGCACCAATAACAACGCGGTCCGGGCGCATAAAATCTTCAATTGCAACGCCTTCTTTTAAGAATTCGGGGTTAGAAACTACGTCAAATTCTATGTTTTTGCCGCGCTTTTTCAAAACTTCAGCAACTTTGGCTTTTACCAGTTCGGAAGTACCGACAGGAACTGTTGATTTGTCTACAATTACGGTATATTTTTCCATTGCGCTGGCAATGCTTTCGGCAGCCTGAAGAACATAGGTAATGTCAGCAGAACCGTCTTCGCCGGGCGGCGTGCCAACGGCAATAAAACAAATTGAAGAATTCGGTACTGCTTCTTTATAATCGGTTGTGAATTTTAATCTTCCGGCTTTTGCATTGCGGGTAACCATTTCTGTTAAGCCGGGTTCAAAAATCGGTATTTCGCCATTTTGCAGGCGTGAAATTTTTTCTTTATTTACGTCAATGCACCAAACGGTGTTTCCCATTTCGCTAAAACATGTGCCGCTAACCAGACCAACATAGCCTGTGCCAACCATCGAAATTTCCATAAAAATTCCTTATTTTTTTTGAAAATATATAGTTTGAATAGTTTAATCTTTTATTTGCCTATATTCAAGTGTTAAGCAAAATCCCATATTTTGCCAGATTGAAAGCCAGAAACTGCACCGCGGGCGAAAAATTTTACAAAAAACGCTTGATAAAGGCTTTAATTCTTTGTTTTTTGCCGGGTGCCTGATAGACGCCGTAAGTTTTCTTTATTTCTTCTACTTCTTTTGCCGTTTCGGCTTCTTTATTTTGAGAAACGCCTTCCAGATTGAATTCGCAGACAATTGCATCGTAAAAGACGAAGCTGACGCCGGCTTTGTAAAAGCGCAGAAAACATTCATAATCGGCGGCGATTTTATATTTTTCGTTGTAAAGCCCGTACTGGCTGTAAACGCTTTTAGGCACAAAAGCGGCAAGGTGGGGAATCATCTGGCGCGGCAAAAGGTCGGCGTTAAAGCCCCAGACCGAATCGAAGCGGCCGTTTTTTACGGCTTTTAGCGCGCCGTAAAGTACCGAATCGGGGTTTTGCTGGTGAAGGGCGGGCAAATTGTCCAGGGCGTTTGGCAAAATTGTATCGCCGGAATGAATTAGCCCGATTATTTTGCCGCTTGCAAGCTTTATGCCCTTGTTGATTGCGTTGTAAAGACCTTCGTCTTTTTCGCTAACGGCAACATCGATGAAATTTTTGTTTTCTTCAATAATTTGGGATGAACTGTCGCTGGAACCGCCGTCGATTACAAGATATTCAAAACTGGTATTTTTTAAGTTTTTTACGCTTTCAATGGTTTTCTGTAAACCTTCGGCGTTGTTATAATTTATTGTAATAATTGAAATTAATGCGTTTTTCATAAACTGTTACCTGAAATATATTTTTAGCTTCTGCGCGTTTTACTGTTGCCGGGAAAGGTTGCGGCTTTCGCGCAGCGTTCATTTTGGCGGTAAATCAGTATAGCACGCTTTTGCGCATAAAGAAAATGCAATATACCGGCAGGCTGAAAATTTTCATTCCGGCATTTTTGCAGGAACAAACGGCATCTTGCACGCCGTGCCGAAGTCTGCTTGCGTTTTTTGCTGCAATTGTACAAAACTCCGGGTTTGGCTTATCATTCTTTTTATGCAGCAAAATATTGTTCATCCTTTTCCGCCGGTTTACGGTACAAATTCTGAAATTTTGATTTTGGGCACAATGCCTTCGCCTAAATCGCGTGAGCGGAATTTTTTTTATATGCACAATCAGAACCGGTTTTGGCGCGTTATGGAAAAGATTTTCGGCTGGCGGCTTGAATATCGCAATGACGGAACGCCGGCTGCGGAAAATTCTGCTGCGCCGGGAAAAATGGATTTTGATGCGGCGATAAAAGAAAGGAAAGAGCTGATTCTGGCAAACCGGCTTGCATTGTGGGATGTGCTTTCCGGCTGCGATATTGAAGGCGCGGCGGATTCCAGCATAAAAAATGCGCTGCCAAATGATTTTACGGATTTGCTTGCCGGGGCTTCTGTTAGAAAAGTTTTGTGCACCGGCAAAACGGCGTTTGCTTTATACGAAAAACTTTGCGCGGCACAAACCGGCATGCACGCAGTTTGCCTGCCAAGTACAAGTTCTGCAAACGCAGCCTTTAGTTTTGAAAAACTGTGCCGCGAATATGCCGCTGCAATGGAAGTTTCTTTTGCGGATTAAGAACGTGCTGCCCGAAGCTGTACGGGCGGCATGCGCTTTTGGCTATGACAAGTTTTTTCTTGTCCGTGGCTGAGCGTTGCGGTTGTTTTTTCATAAACCATCCTGTTATTTTCAGGCAATATTTAAAACTCTATATTCGGGCTATTATTTAAACGTAATTCTAGCTAGTATTTAATCACGCACCAGTAAATAAAAGAGGAAGAAAAATGAAAAAAAGTATTTTAACAATAATTTTTGCTTCCATTTATATTTTTACACTTTCAGCAAGCGATATTCCATTTTTCAAAAGCCTTTTTATGAGTAATGAGGAATATGTAAAGCAGCAAATCTTAAAGTGCAAAGATGTAGAATCTGTAGAATTTGAAAAAAGCTCTGATTATCCAGAAGATGATACATACGACATATATGTTTATCTTACGAACAACAGATTTATTTCTTTTTCTGGTATTGAACTGTATCATTATAAGAGTGCTATAGGAAGATGGTCACCAGTAATGTTGCAAATAAATGATTTGATGCTGGTAAAACAAGCTTTTGAACCTGTCGTGTTATCAGCGGGGCCTAAAGTGGAATATGTTTGTTCTTTTACTATTTGTACAGAAATTAGATTTATGTCAGAGTTAACGAAAAAAAAAGAATTGAATAACATAATCAATATTATAGGCAACATTGATTATATATATGATTATATCAATTCTTTGCCGAAACTTCCTGCCGATACGCCAAATTTTGTATATTTTAATGGTGATTATGATAAAGAAATGGAAATCCCAAAAGAACTTGAAAATGATGTTCCTTTTTCGATTATTGAACAAAAAGAATATTACAATTCAACCTTCAAATTTTTACGAAAATATGAAGAAAGGTAAAAATTTTATAAAATGTCCGTAGAGGATGCCCAAAGAAAATATCCGTATGCAAATTTCAAAACAGATTTTTAGAAAATCAGCAGAGGGTAATAACTATTGTGAGTATGGATTTTATATGTGTTAGTAAACACAGCTAAAACCCCGGCACAAAATACGAAGACATCTGCATAAGCGCCATTGTTGCCGTCACCGTCAGTTGACAGGTTTAAACAAAATGCAACTAAAGAACTAGTAATAACAAATGCGACGACACCAATATTGCCGAATACAGACAAGCCGAAGGAATGGACGAAGACAGATATAGCAGATGCCCTTGGGGGAATTTCTACAAGCCTAGCCGTTGTAAATGCAATTTGCTTTTTTGTATTTCCTGCAGCTTGTCCATATATATCCTTGGCAAGTTTGATTTGTGATGGAACAGCTGGAGTATTGTATGCATATGAAGGAAAAGAAGAAGCTTTTGCTATATCGTTTACAGGAGTTGTTGCTGATGCTTTGGGAGTAGCCGGTTTATATAAACCTTTTGCCAGAAATATACCAAGTATTCTTCGAGTTGGATACAATCCTGGAGCAAGAAGATATATACAGGGAAATGGCAGGTTTATAAAAACTGTTACGGGAAAAAAGATTTACTTTTTTGAAGACATTGCAGTCCCCGGTACTTTATGGGGCTTAGGAAAGATAGAATGGGAGAAAGAGTAGTATGGATGTAAGGCAAAAACTTCTTCGTGGAATAATGAAATCCTATATGGAATTTTGTGCAAGCAGAAATTTTTCAGCTTTTCTGCCACTGTGCATTGTTTTTTCTGCTTATGCCATTTGGGTAATGTATATTATTATCAAAGAGTTTAAAAACGTAAAAACGCTAAATGAGAAAATACAGGGTGTTTTAATTTTTATAGCTCATTTATTCATTATTGGTATGGGAATTTGGGGTGTGTTTTTAGATTATACAAACTGGCATTTTGTATACCATTACGACTAACTGGTGATATTAAATGTAAGGAACAATTGAATGAATTAGTAACGGAAACCAAAGTACGGCACGGTAAAAGGCGTTTTTAAAACTAGCTGGAGTTGCGCCCTGCCTTTATGTAAAACATTCTTCCGCCAGCTTTGATGAATTTTATTTTTTCAGCATGACAAATTAAAGAAACCGGAAATTGAACCTGTTAAAAACAGGGCTTTTAAGGCGATATAAAACGTGATTTAAACGGTCTTTTTTCTGTGTTTAAATCACGGCGATTTAAAGAA
>JAKSTR010000023.1 GCA_024402495.1 Treponemataceae bacterium | reverse complement strand
TTAAAGAAAATGCGGATTCCACTGTAAAGAAAGTTGTGTTCAATGTGTTTGGTGATAAGGATCTGGAGATTTATAAACGGTTTTTGGGACAGTAGAAAAAAAATGAAAACTACATGTTTGGTTAATACAAATCAACAACCTCGCCGTAAGCAGCGAGGTATATTGTTCTTAACAAGAGGTATTAAACCCGACTGCACGAATAAAATCCGTTTTTTGTGATTTTCAGCATTAACCAAGCGACTTATATTGAGATTTTGATTGCGACAACTACAATTGCTGGCAATGAAATTTGAGTCATTCTTAATGTTGAAAAATTTTCAATAATAATTTAATAATTAGCATAAACTTGTAATAAAACATACATTTTTTATTGAATTTAAGGAAACTAATTTTCAGCACATTTTTCCAAATTCAACATTCGGGCAAAAAAAATTAGCAGCCCTGCCCTTTTTATTATTCAATTTTAAACTATTACGGAGGATATTATGAAAATTGAAAAACCGGCTTTTTTGCAGAATAGGCAAACCATCGGGGTTACGGCGCCTTCTTTTGGCTGCACCATTGAACCATACATTACCCGTTTTGAACACGCACAAAGGCAGCTGCAAAACCGCGGCTACAAACTGAAAATTGGAAAAACCGTTTATGCAAGCGACGGTCTGGGCATAAGTACAAATCCCAAAATTGCGGCTAAAGAACTTGAAGAATTCTACCTTAACGACCAGATTGATGCAATTATTTCGGCTGGCGGCGGCGAAACTATGTGCGAAACCGTTGAACATATTGATTTTGAAAAATTGCGCGGTGCAAAGCCCAAATGGTTTATGGGATATTCGGACAATACAAACTTTATTTTTCCGCTGGCTACCATTACCGGCGTGCAGGGCATTTACGGGCCTTGCGTTACGGCGTTTGGCAAGCCCTGGGCAGAAACTGAAAATTATTCAATTGAAATATTAGAAGGCAAACGCACCGGCGTATGCGGCTTTGAAAAATTTCAACTGCCGGAAGAAGACGAAGAAGAAAAAGACCCGCTTGCGCCGCTGGTACTTAACGGCAAAAAAGTGCTTAAAAGTTTTGTATTTGAAGGCGAAACTATGCGCGCCGCCGCAAAAGAAGAAAAAATAATGGCTGAAGGCATTGTTCTTGGCGGCTGTCTGGATGTGCTTGCAAATATTTGCGGAGCAAAACTGGATAACGTAAAAGATTTCAACCGGCAGGCTGAAAAAATTATCTGGGTTATAGAAAGCTGCGATGCAAATCCTATGGAAATAAGGCGGCAGGTATGGCATTTAAAAAATGCCGGTTGGTTTGATAAGGTTAGCGCCTTTGTGGTGGGCAGACCGCTTGCAAGTTTTAGCGGCGAGATGATGGGCGTAAATAAATACAATGCGGTCACAGACATTCTGCGCGATTTTTGCGTGCCGGTTATTATGGACGCAGATATCGGGCACGTTGCGCCCACAATTCCGCTGGTAATTGGCGCAAATGCAAAAATGAATGTATGCGGCAACAATATCAGTTTTGATTTCTGGCAGTAAATCAACATACCTCGCAGCAAGCGTCGGGGTATAAAACCTTCCGCACGAATAAACAGCAATTTATAAAACCATGCCCGATTTTTATAATTTCGGGCTAAAAAAAGCAAAGGCAAAAACAGAACTTTTAATGCACTACGCGCAAAAATAATATTCTGTTTTTGCATTCTCTATTTTGGATTGCTTATAAATTACTTAAAATCAGTTCAAAAGCATACGGTCATTGTCTGCGGCATTTCCGCCAACAAGACTGAATTTTTCAAGCAAGTCTTTTACCTGCAAGTTTTTCTTTTCTTCGCCACGCACATCGTAAACCACTTTGCCTTCGTTCATCATAATAAGGCGGTTTCCGTAACGGATTGCGTCTTTCATGTTGTGTGTTACCATAAAGGCTGTCAGGTTGTCGCGTGTTACAAATTCTTCTGTAAGCTCAAGAACTTTTTTTGCAGTTTTTGGGTCAAGCGCGGCAGTATGTTCGTCCAAAAGCAGAAGTTTTGGCTTTTGCAAGGTTGCCATTAAAAGCGTTAATGCCTGACGCTGTCCGCCGCTCAGCAAGCCTACTTTGCTTGTCATACGGTTTTCAAGTCCCAAATCAAGCAGTGCAAGTTTTTCTTTATATAATTTGCGTTCTGCAGGCTGAATTCCCCATGCCAGTGTGCGTCTTTTACCGCGGCGCATTGCCATTGCAAGGTTTTCTTCTATTTCCATATTTGCTGCTGTTCCCAGCATCGGATCCTGAAAAACCCTTCCCAAATATTTTGCACGCACATATTCCGGCTTGCCGGTTAAATCCATTCCGTCCAAAAAAATTGAACCGGTATCGGTATAGTGCACGCCTGCAATAAGGTTCAGCAATGTTGATTTTCCGGCACCGTTGCCGCCGATAACGGTAACAAAATCACCGTCTTCAAGCTGTAAATCTATGCCGCGCAAGGCTTTTTTTTCGGTTACTGTACCGGGGTTGAATGTCTTAGAAATATTGAAAAGTTTAAGCATTTTTACACCACCCTAGTTTTTGTTTTCGTCTGGTATTTTAGTATCTGCGTGCCGGGTATCAGCTTCGGTTGCCAAGTTTGTGCCCGGCAAGCTGCGGCGACGGCGCTGAATGCGTTCCTTAAATACCGGCACAGAAAGTGAAATTGCAACGATTAACGCAGTTAAAAGCTTTAAGTCGGTTGATTTTAAGCCAAGCTGAAGAACAACGGCAATAATAATGCGGTAAACTACAGAACCAAGCACAACGGAAATAAGCGTGTACCAGAAACCAAAATGCTTGCCAAAAATAACTTCGCCAATAATAATTGAGGCAAGACCGATAACGATTGTACCTGTTCCCATCTGAACGTCGGCATAACCCTGACTTTGTGCAACAAGCGCGCCGCTAAATGCAACCAAACCGTTTGCAAACATCAGGCCCATAATTTTCATCGTATCGGTGTTTACGCCAAGAGCACGTACCATGTGTTCGTTGTTGCCGGTTGCACGCATTGCGCTGCCAAGTTCCGTACCAAAGAACCAGTACAAAATTGCTACAAGAATAATTGTTACGATTACGCCGACAACCAGCGAAGACAAGGTTGAAGAAAAACCGAATTTTTCTGAAAGGATTTTCATTACGGTATCTACACCCAAAAGCGGTGTATTTGCCTTGCCCATTATGCGTATGTTTACAGAATAAAGGGCAATCTGCGTTAAAATACTGGCAAGAAGTACGTGAATTTTCAGCTTTGTATTCATCAAGCCGGTTGCAAGACCGGTAACCATGCCTACAAGAAAAGCAAATAAAAGCGAAAATAACGGATCCATTCCGTTAACAATTAAAACAGCAGACAAAGCGCCACCAGTGGCGAAACTTCCATCAACAGTAAGGTCGGCAATATCCAGAATTCTGAAGGTTAAATAAACACCAAGTGTCATTACACCCCAAAGCAAACCCTGAGAAATTGCACCTTCAACAGCAAGCAATAAACCCATAAATCTTCCTAAAATAAATAAATATTCTTTTAATTATACAAGATATTTTATGATATTGTCACTATCAGAAATAAAAAAAGCCTTTCTTATTTTCAGTAAGAAAGGCTTTCGCATTTAAGTTTTGCTGTACACCATTAAAAACGGTGTTTGCAAATTAAATTACAGGTCAGCTGGAATTGTGATTCCAAGTTTTTTAGCTGTTTCTTCGTTAACCTTAAGGTCACATGTGTCCAAGTACTGGATTGGCATGTCAGCCGGTTTTTTACCGTTCTTAAGAATTTCTACAGCCATTTTTGCAGTCTGTTTTCCAAGTTCGTAGTAGTTAATACCGTAAGTAGCCAAACCACCAGCGTTAACCATACCTTCTTCACCTACGATTGTAGGAATCTTGTTTTCGTTAGCAACCTGAGCAACCAATGCCATACCGGCGGCAATCATGTTGTCTGTAGGTGCGTAGATTACGTCAACTTTTCCGCAAAGAGCCTGTGTAACCTGCTGAATTTCGTTTGAGTTAGAAACAGTTGCTTCAACATATTTAAGACCAAGTTTATCGCAAGCAGCTTCAGCAAGTTTAATCTGGAAATATGAGTTCTGTTCGCTAGAACAATAAAGCATACCTACAGTTTTTGCATTTGGTACGATTTTTTTCAAAAGTTCCATCTGAGCAGCACATGGTGTAAGGTCAGATGTACCAGATACGTTTGTACCAGGTTTTTCATTTGATTTTACAAGTTTAGCAGATTCCGGGTCTGTTACAGAAGAAACAAGAATCGGAATATTCTGTGTAAGGTTAGCAACTGCCTGTGCAGCTGGTGTAGCAATTGCAAAAATCAAATCGTCTTTATCGTTGATAAGTTTCTGAGCGATTGTTACACAGTTTGCCTGTTCGCCCTGTGCATTCTGATAATCAATTTTGATGTTTTGACCATCAACATATCCTGCTTCTGCAAGACCGTCTACAAATCCTTTGTAGTTTGCATCAAGTGCAGAATGTTCAACCAACTGGATTACACCAATTTTAAGAACCTTTTCCTTAGATTTTTTTGCCTTTTTTGGTGCAGCAAATACTGAAGAAAAACAGAGAGCTACCATTAAAACAGCAACAACAACCTTCTTCATTCTTTTCTCCTTTAAAACACCGCGCTAGCGGCGAGCCATGGATGGCGAGAATCCAAGCTTGTGAATGCAACGCAGGAACAAACTTGAATGATAAAAACTACAGAAATGTAATTTTTATCATGCCTCCTTTGCGTTAAAGAATTGAAAAAATCCTTCAACTTATTGTTTAGCAATTGATTCCGGGCACAAACACACCACGCAATCGCTTTATGTTATAAGAAAATAGTAAATTATACAATATAAAATTTAACAAACTGGTGATTTTAGAGATTTTTAAAGTAAGAGGCTGAACGCAATTTTTTGTGATTTATTCGTGCGGAGAGTTTAATACCCCACTGCTTGCGGCGAGATTGTTGATTCTTTTTGAAGTGAAAAACAAAAACAGACTGAAGAAAATGAACGAAAAACGTTCCGCCGTCTTTCATTCAAATTTTCATTACGCCTTTAATATTTCTTTTAATTTTGCTTCAAGCTGCTGATTTTTTTCAAAAATCCATTGGGCGGCTTCCGGTTTAATTGGCGGCGCGGCGAACATTTTTGCATATTCTTCCGGATTTTGATACAAATTGCGGACTTTTTCCAAAACTTCGCTGTCGTTATTGCCGTTAAAAATAATTATCTTCGACTGATCGATTATCTGTTCTTCTGCAATGCCGCAGCTACCGTAATAAATCGGTATGCACCCCGCCGCCAGCGACTGAAAAACTTTTTCAGTAACATATCCGGGCGCAGAAACATTTTCGGGGCAAAGATTGAACATGAAATTTTGCAGATAGGTTTCTTTATCGTTGGAAAAATCGTTAACAAGACTGTCATCGTTATGAAAAAGCCTGCCGCCACAGCTTACAGGCTGAATCTGGTTTAAAATATCGCAAAGTCTTTTGCGCGTACCAAATTTATCGTGGGCGGCAACAAGGGCACAAAAACGTTTGTTCGGTTTTAGCTTCCAGTTTGAATTAAATTCGTCAATTGCAGTTTGAATCTGCGGCAAAGTTTTGTATTCGCCAAAATAATACAAAAGCCACAGCGGGTAACGAATGTAATTTGGCGCGTTTACACTTTCTTCACTTGCAAAACCAATGCTCAAATCGGCATCGCCAACACAATGGTCGTTAAAATCGGTAAAATTCTGGCTGGTATCTTCGCCGGTAAAAAATATTTTTGTTTTTGCACGGCTTTTTTTAATTGCATTTTTATCACCAAAAACAGAAAAAAACGTAACACGCGGCAAAAAATCGCTAAATTTCCACAAACCGTCATTTGGAAAAAAATCTTTAATCTGAAATGTCTGTTTCCATTCCAAATCAGTATCAAACCAGTTTTCAAAATTATATCTGTAATTTTTCATAAACCAAACTTCACTATAATTTTTTTTGCCAATGCCGAATGCTAAATTATTTTAATATAACAACTTCGCTACTTTGAATTGAAATTTTTGGAAGCTTCGTACATACTTACAACCAAACGAACCTGACTTATCGGCACGTTGATTTTTTCTGCAATGGCTTCAACTTCAAGACCCTGATTAAAATAAAACTCTATTTTTTCTTTTGGCGTTGTCGGTACCGAAATTACGTCATTCGCAGGCGCAGGTTCAAAACCAGAATAAGGTTCAAAAGTCTGATGATTTTCCGCAACGGCATATTGTTCAACTACCGGCGGATTAAACTGTTCAATTTCAATATCCGGCATTGGCGGCTGTGCAGGCTGCGGCGGCGCAAAAAGCGACTGCTGAACAGAAACTTCAACAGAATCGCTAAAATCATTTTGCACGTTTTCTTCTATTAAAGAAGGCTGCATTGTGTTTTCAAAAACATTCTGTTCATACCGCGACAATTTCCGCTGGTTTAAGTTTTTGCTTTTCGGTTCGCGAGTTTTTTTGGTTTCGAGTGCAGAAAGCACCTGCTTTTCATTCTGGCGCTGGGCTAATTCTTTTTCTGCCAATAAAATGCGTTCATCAGCCTGTGCTATCAAATCTTTTAAACCGGCAATGCGCGCTTCTATCAAGGTTACGTCCTCTTCGGTTGTGCGCATAATTTCGGTAAAAAGCTTGTCAACTTCAACGCGAATGCTTTTTAAAACCCGTTCAGGCGAATATGTTGTTTTGAATTTGTAAAAGAAAACCAACCATAAAACCAAATTGATTACAAGAACAAACATTGAAAAAATTAAACTTTCCATAATCAACCCGAAATATCGATGTGCTGACCCAAACCCGGATCCGAAAAATACTGTTTTTCTTGTTCAGGTGCAGAATCTTCTGAATTATCCTTTTTTTTGCGGCGCTGTCCGCCGGAAGAAGAATGTTCTTTGTTTTCCCGTACTTCAAGCTCGTCCTGAAGATCCGCAGTTTTTTCTACTGCTTCTTTCTGGGCTGCCTGTTTTCGAGAAATTTCGTCATGTACCATTGCATTCTGCAATTGCGCAGCCTGGGTTTGCTGGAATTGTGTTTTTCCAACCTTATCAAGCTGCGTAAAAAGCGTCTGCAAATCAATTGGCTGAATACCCATCCGGTGTCCGTCTTACGTCATCGCCAACAGGTTCGTATTTACCCTGGCGAACAAATCCGTTTTCAAGATAGAAAGTAACGCTCTTCATTTCGGCGCGAATTTCTTCTTTTACATCACGAATAAATATTTTTACACCAGGATAAATATTGCCTGATGCTGATACTTTACCAATTGCCTTCAAGTCACGCAGATAATCTTGAATTTCCTGAATTTCCTTGGCAATAGCTTCTGTTTCATCAAGGTAATCACCTTTCTGGTGAATCAAATCTTCATAAGCCTGTTCTTTTTCCGGCGGCAGAGTTTTGCGCGAACTCTTCAAATTTTCAAGAGTTGTAATATTCAGGTTAACTTCTTCAAGCAACTGAACAACTTCCGCCTGTCTTGCCTGCAATTCATCAAGACGAAGTTTCTTTACAGGATCGTAGCCAACTTCAAGAATGGTTTCGCTACCACCGCCGTTACTACCAATATTTTTGGCGTTAATTTCTTCTGTTGCAAACAAATGACCGCCAATAATTGCAGCACGTTTACCCTGAAGAATAATGCGTTTTTTACAGCTTACATTACAGTTGATAATACCGTCGTTTACAATGATGTTTTCATCAACGTCAACCTTTGTATTCTGGATGAACTTTGCCCAAAGAGAACGACCGCATTTAATCGTTCCTTCATCGCGTCCCATAATACCCAGAGAAACAACAATATCGCCGTCGGCTTCAAGCTGAGAACATCCGACCGTTCCATAAACTTCAATATTACCAGAAGCCTTAACATTAAAGCCGTCTTCAACGTTGCCTTTAACAATAACAGTACCGAGGAATGTAATATTACCGGTTTTAACGTTAACGGCTTCAACTTCCATAACCGGTTCAACGTTGATTTTACCGTTAAACAAAACCTGTCCGTTACAGCAGGCAAGAATTGTGCGGCCGTCAGAATCGAGGCGTACATTTTTACCAAGCGGAATAGGAATATCTTTTCCGTTTTTGGCTTCAAGATAGCGGCCATACAAAGTTTTACCGGCTTTACCGCGTTCGGCAAGCATTTTCTGTGCCAAAGGCTGACCTTCAACAACGTTTTGAACACGGTTGAGCTCTTTAAAGTTAACTTTACCGTCTTCAGATTCTTTTACCTTAAGCTTGCTTACATCTGTTTCAAAATTGTATTTAATATAAGCGTCGTTTCCGTCGTGCGGCTTAATGCCTTCGGCAACAACTACAGGCTCGCCGTAAACTGGATTATCAACAAATGCGGCGATTTTTTCCTGATCAATACCGACAGAAACATTATGTTTTATCAGCTGGCGTTCAATAATATCGCCAACAATTTCACCGCCGTCTTCTTTTGGTGCAGTTGCAGTAATTGTTGCCGTCATTTCATCACCGGAAATATCAATAGTAAATACTGCGTCGTTAACAGGATTTTGAATGAATGTACCGATGTGATCGTAATTGCCCTCGGTATCACCGTGTTCAACGGTCTTTTTAATTGCACTCTCGTCTATTTCGTAAGCATCACCGGTTTTTACCGACTTCAAAACTTCTTTATAATTCAGCTTTGCACCGGCACCAACAGGCGGAACGACTTTGAGCATGATTTCATTATTAAAATAATGAATGAAGAACTGTGCGTCTTTATCAGTAATAATCTGCTCTTCAGCAGCTTCTTCGCCGCCTTCAACAGTTGTTTTGCCCTTAAGTTTTTCACGGGCAATGGCAGCTTCCGCAGATTCGTAGGCGGTAATTACCCACGGTTTTTTGGCAATGCCCATAAAACCTTCAGAACCGCGTTCAACTATTTCATATTCCAAAAAGGCAACTCTGGTTTGCAACTGTACGGCAGCATCGGCAAGAGCCTCGTCCAAAGTGTCTGCATGAACTTCAACAGTGCGCAAAACCTGATCAATTTGAAGTTTTTTCTGTAATTCTGCACGAATTTCTTCAAGTGTGACCATTGATTCCCCCTTTTACAGAATACCTTTGCGAATATTTGTTAATTTGGCTCTAAGGCGCAAGTTTGCTTTTGTATGCAGCTGAGAAATACGCGATTCGCTTACGTCAAGTGCCTGACCGATTTCTTTAAATGTCAAATCTTCGTAATAATACAAAATCAAAACGTATTTTTCTTTTTCTGGCAGTTCGTTAATTGCTTCTATAATAACCCGGCGAACTTCTTCACGTTCAACGATAACATCCGGATTCAGGCTTGCAGGCGATTCAATGCAGTCACCAATAGAAACATGGTCAGAATCATCACCCGAATACCAAATATCGTTTAGAGAAAGAATACTTGTACCGGAAACTTTCAGAACTGTCTGCTGAAAATCTTCTTCGCTGATACCCATTGAACCTGCAATTTCGGCATCGGTTGCCGTGCGACCAAGTTTTGATTCAAGGCGGCTGATTGCATCTTCAATTTCGCGGCTTTTTTGGCGTACCGAACGCGGAACCCAGTCAATTGAACGCAATTCGTCAAAAATTGCACCACGAATACGGGTTACGGCATAAGTTTTGAATTTTACATTTTTTTCAGGGTCGAATTTATTAATTGCATCAAGCAAACCAAACTGACCGAAACCGACTAAATCGTCAAATTCAATATTACCGGGCATACCGGTAGAAACTTTACCTGCAACATATTTTACCAAAGGCATATATTGCCGAATAAACGCATCTCTTAATGCCGGCGAGCGTGTTTTTTTATATTCAATCCAAAGTTCATCTTCACTTTTTTCATCAAAAATCGAAGTAGCCATTTTATTCACCCTTAGCTGTTATCCCGCGCTAAAACAGTATGAATAGCTTTTGCTATAATTTCTGTATCCGCGGCTTGCATCGCACCTGAACGCCCAGTGTCGCCAGAGTTAGCAAAATCAGAAGTTACTATTATATCATCATTTGAAGAATTTTGCATATCAGAAAGCATAGAACCCATATCGGGCAGCATACCTAGTTCAGCCTCGTCGGAAGACGGTGCAGGATTATTTTGAACAGGCGTAAAAAGCGGTTCATCTGTCTGCTGAATAACCGATGGTATTGAAAAAAGAGGTTCTGCACCGTCGTCACCTTGAGAAGAAGCAGAATTGGTTTTAGCAGCCGAACCAGCTGAAGTTTTTGACTGACCGTTATTTACCCAATCAGGCTTTAATTCTTTTGGTATCTGGAAAAGCGGCGCATTTTCTTCATTTGGAAAAACAGCGTCATCAACTTTTATATCTACAAACTGCCCTTTCGTATCCTGTTCATTGCCGACTGCGCCTGTGCCGCCGCTAATAACAGAACCGGTATTTTCTAAAAAACGTTCAAAAATAAACTGACCTAAAGCTGCAATACCGGCAAAAACCAAGGCAAAAAGAATAGCACGTAAAAAAACAACACCGAAAGATACTCTGGAAATTAAACCGACTAAAAGGGAAAGAACAAAACCGCAAGTACCAGCAGTAAGCAAAACTTTAGTTTTATTCATTTAAACCCCCATTTAATCAAGCTTAAGTCAAAAAATCTCATTGGTCAAGTTAAAAGTACAACTTGATATTACATAGTTAAAGAAAATAATCGTAATTTTATGTTCTTTAAAGCTAATTCACAATTTTTCAGCATAAAAAACAAGCAATTTGCAAAAATTATTGTTTATGCTGTCCAGTTTCTTCCCATCAATTTATCTACAAAACCAGAAATTCCAGCCGGTTTTTCAATTTCAATTTTTTCAATGCGGCTAACAATATGCTTAATGCAAATTGCCGGTTTAGAATTTGGTTCTGCAATAATAAACGGTTTCTGGCGTACAACCGACTGGCTTACAACCGGGTCGTCATAAATAAAGCCCATGTATTCTACCTTGCAGTTCAAAAACTGACCTACAATTGTAGTCATTCTGTCGCTGATTTTGCGGCCTTCAGCACTTGAATGAACGCGGTTTACAACAAGCTTAAGATTAAGTTTAAGGCTGTCAGTTTCGGTAGCAATGATTTTAATCATGCCGTAAGCATCGGTAATAGCTGTTGGTTCCGGCGTCGTAACAATCAAAACTTCGTCAGCAGCTTCAACAAAGCCCAAAACATTGTTACTGATACCTGCACTTGTATCAATAATAATAATATCAGCCGAAGAAAGTGTTTCAAATTCATGAATAAAATTCATGCGGTCTTCTTCGTTAAGGTTTGCAATACGAGAAAAACCGTTTGCACCTGCAATAATTTTTATGCCAAATTCAGTTGGAAGAATGATTTCGGACATTTTTTTCTGTTTGGTAATAACATGGTACAAGTTGAACTGCGGAACCATATTCAAAATTACGTTAACGTTTGCAAGTCCAAGGTCGGCATCAATAAGAATTACCTTTTTACCGGTCTGGGCGTAAGCAATTGCAAGGTTTACTGCAATATTTGTTTTACCTACACCGCCCTTTCCGCTGGTTACGGTAATAATTCTGGTCTTTTTAGCTTTTTGTGCCTGCATCATTTCACGCAAACGTGCTGCTTGATCTTCCATAATTGTATCCTTATCGTTCTTCGATTTCTATTTTTCTTTATTATCGGCTTTTTTTGCCGATAAGCGCTGTCTTAAGCGCTCACGATTTACTTCAAAACCTTCCAAATATTTCATAAGGTCTAAAGCTGTAACCGTTTGAATGTCACCCGGTACAATCTGCCCGTTTGTAACAAGCGCAATTTTCATATTGCGTTCGTACAAAGAACTTACTATATTACCGATTTTTTCAGTTTCATCAATCTTAGTTAAAATTACGCCGGAAAACTCAAAAGGCGTAAACTGCTTGATAATGTTTAAAACATCGCTTGCTTTTGTCGTTGCAGAAATAGTTAAAAATACTTTTGTTTCAATTTCCTTAAAATCTAGCAAGCCGCGGGCTTCGCCAAGCTTTTCAAAATCGCTTGGACTTACACCGAAAGTGTCTACAAAGAACAAATCGGTGCGATCTTTATATTGAGCAAAACAAACTTTCAAATCATCCTGTTTTTCTGCAATACTGACAGGAATATCCATCCACATTGCATAGCTTTCAAGCTGCTGCTGTCCCTGAATTCTGAAAGTATCGTTAGTTATCAAACGAACCCTGCAAGGGTTTTCGCGATTAAATTTTGTTGAAACGCAGCAGTTTGCCGCAAGCTTTGCCACGGTTGTGGTTTTACCTACGCCGGTTGGACCAACCAAAATAATTGCCTGTGGAAAAGTAAAAAAATCATCGCTTGTAAAATAGTCATCTATTTTAATTGTTTCAGCAATCCAGTAAATTACGCTGGTCTGCACGACATCAAAATCTTCCAAATCGTCAACCGAAAGTTCACGGCGCAGACGGCTTACCATAGTGCGAATATAAGACGGTGAAAATTCGTTTCTTTCAAGCAATGACTGAATTTTTTGAATTGAAGGATGTTCTACAACGCCACCGCGCTGATAATTATTCAAGCTTTCGTTCAGCTGCTTAATCTGGTTTACCAGCTCTTTGTAACGAATATCTTCCATTACCTGTGTCGGCACGGTATTTAAAATTTTCTTTTTGGCTTCTTCCAAACTATTGGTATTTGCGGCAACTGTACGTGTACTTTCCTGCAAAGTTGGTGCAGCAGATGCCGGCTTAACCGGCGCTGAACGGTAATTTGGGCTTACAGGCTGCGGCATTACCGGTTGCTGTGCTACAGGGCGCTGAGGCAAAGAAGAACGACCGGGTACGAATGTAACTTTTACGCCAAGTTTCTGCCCGATACCTAAAAAACCGCCATAAGTTACAGTTTGATGATTTAAAACTGTGCTGTCTCTTCCATAAAGACGGTACATTTCTTCAACTGCTTCGACATAAGTTGACTTGGTAATACTATGTTCTTCCCTAGTCTGGTAACTTTCTCTTGTATAATCAGCCAACTTTTATTTCTCCCAAAGATTCAACTTTTATATCTTTCGTAATTTCTGGCACAGAAAGAACAACCAGACCAGGCATTTCGCGTTCTGAACTTGATTTTACCAAAATACGGGCTTCTTCCGGGCACAAGATTATAGGCATAAAGCCTTTTTCCTGTACTGAAGCCACTGCCATACTTAATGCCGAAATCCATGAACGCTGTGCAACAGGTTCCAAAGCAGCCATAGGACCATTTACTGTATCAATCCGGCTTTCTACAAGTTTCTGCAAGAATGCCGGTTCAACAGTAAGAACGTGCAAAGTGCGTTCTTCATCGGCATACTGCAAGCAAATCTGGCGACCTAAAGCCTGACGAACTTTTTCTACCAGAATATCAGTCTGTTTTGTTACAGGACCGTAGTCAGCCATTGTTTCCAAAATTACTACGTTATTGCGGATTGAAACCTGTTCACGCAAAAGACGCTGCAATACTTTCTGCACTTCGCCGACTGTAAACAGTTTTGTAACTTCGTCCACAACCGCCGGGTAATCCTTGCGCAAATTTTCAATAATACCGGCAACTTCCTGCCGCCCGATAATTTCTTCTGCGTGGCTTTTAATGATTTCTGTTAAATGGGTTGCAATAATTGTCGGCGGATCAACAACAGCATATCCGGCACGTTCTGCGCGGTCGCGCTGGTCTTCCGTAATCCAGATTGCAGGCAGACCAAAAGCCGGGTCTGTGGTTCTTTCGCCAGAAATTTCTTCAATAACGCCGCCGGTATTCATACACATATACCAGCCCATGCGGATTTTACTTTGACCAACCGGCACACCCTTGATTTTAAAACAGTATTCGCTTGGTTCAAGTGCCATGTTATCAATAATGCGGATGCGCGGCACAACCAGACCGAGATCAAGGGCTGTTTCGCGGCGAATACGAGTAACGCGTTCCAGAAGTTCCGCGCCTTTTTCTTTATCTACAAGCGGAATAAGAGCAAAACCAAGTTCAAGGGAAAGAGGATCTAACGGAACAATCGGGCTGGTTTCAGCCTGTTCGCCGGTATGTGCCGCCGGTTTGTTTTTATTCTTTTCTTTTTCAAGTTGCGCGGCGAAGTTTTTCTGTTCAATTCTGCGCAGGCGCACGCCAAGATAAATCAGCGCAATGCCCATTGGAATAAGGAAATACCACGGGAAGCCCGGCAAAATACCGATAATTGCCAGAGTTACGCCGCTGACAAAATAAACCCACGCATTCTGCGAAAAATGCTTTTTTACGTCGGCGCTCATTGTGTTGTCGCTGGCAGAACGGGTAACAATTAAACCGGTTGCAAAAGAAATTAACAAAGAAGGAAGCTGGGAAAGCAAACCGTCGCCGATTGTAAACTTTGCATATGTTCCAAGTGCAACATTAAAGGCTTCGCCGCGAAGCACCATACCGAAAATAACGCCCACAACCAGGTTGATAACGGTAATAAAAATGCCGACCTTTACGTTTCCGCTGATAAATTTGGTAGCACCGTCCATAGAACCGTAAAAATCTGCTTCGTGCTGAACTTCTAGCTTGCGGCGGCGGGCTTCTTCTTCGCTGATTGCGCCGGAATTATATTCGGCTTCAACTGCTGCCTGCTTCATCGGCATCGCGTCCAAGGTAAAACGGGCTGCAACTTCGGCAACGCGGGTAGCACCTTTTGTAATAACAAAGGTCTGTACGGCAATAATAATGATGAAAATTACAAAACCGATTAACAGGCTTTCAGTTCCGCCGTCGCCGCCAACAACGAAATTGGCAAACGCGCCTACCATTTTTCCGTTAAATTTCAACCCCTTAGACAAAATCAAGCGAGTTGAAGAAACGTTCAAACCAAGGCTGAAAACGGTAGAAACCAAAAGCATCGTAGGAAACGAAGAAAAATCTACGGCTTTGCGAGTGTAAATTACGATAAGAAGCATTAAAAGTGCCAGAAGCACGTTACATGCCATTAAAAGGTCAAGTACCGGTGTTGGCAACGGAATTATAAGCATTAAAACAACTATAACCGCAGTAACGGCCATAAAGTTTTCACTTAAACTTTTTAATAAACTGCCGACTTTTTCAGCCATTCAATCCACCCTCTTTTTAAAACCGATCCCCATTCGGCTAGAAATTGAGTACAAACATTTGAAAATATCAGGAAAATAAGCTTTTTTAAGCATAATCCTATTTTACATATAGTTTGGACGTGTTTTTTTATTCATCGAATAAACTTTTGCTAAAATAGTAGCCAAAGCCTGATAATAAGTTTCTGGTATTATATCACCTATTTCAACTTCTGCATAGAGTGCACGCGCCAAAGGCCGGTTTTCCATAATCGGTACGCTGTTTTCCCTTGCAATTTCCTTTATGCGCTGGGCAAGCAAATCGGCGCCTTTTGCAGTCAGCATGGGTCCCGGCATGGAATTGCGGTCGTATTTAATTACGCAGGCAAAATGGGTCGGGTTGGTAATAACAACATCAGCTTCGGCAACCAGTTTTGGCATATTCTGCTGAAGCATTTCATGCATGCGCTGTTTCAGGCGGCTTTTTACCAGCGGATCGCCTTCAAGTTCCTTGTATTCTTCCTTAACTTCCTGCTTTGACATTTTCAAAGATTCCATAAACTGGCGGCGCTGAACCAGATAATCGGGAATTGCAATCAGGATAAATACGACAGAAGCTATAATCAGAAGCTTGCCTGTCATGAAGCCGATGTATTTTAGACCTTCGTAAATATTTGTACCTAAAAGACCTAGCAAAACTTCGCTGTCGTTTTTTATTACCAGATAAGCCGCAAATACAATAATTGCAACTTTTACAATAGATTTTACAACATTAAACGCGCCTTCAAACGAAAAAAGCGTCTTCCTGAAATATTCACCGAATTTCGGCACGATTTTGGAAAATTTTGGTTCAATCGGTTTTGTACTGAAAATAAAACCGCGGTTCTGGATAACATTTCCGGCAATACCGGCAACAATCGCCGCAAAAGCAATGGGCAGCATCATTTTTATAAAATAATCATAAAACGCCCTGGCGATAATGCGGTCTGTTAGTTCAAGTTCGGTGCAGCGGGTAAAATAAAAGCGGATAATCTGAACAAATTTGTCCAGAAGCCAGGGCGCGCACAAAATAAGCGCCAAAACCGGAAACAGCAGAACCAGTCCGTTATTCAGTTCCTGACTTTTTGCAACGCGGCCTTCTTCCCGCGCCTTGTGCAATTTATGTTCGGTCGGGTCTTCGGTTCTGCCTTCGTCTTCTGCTTTTGCAAAAAACTGCAAGTCAATCTGGTCTAAAAGCGCTTCATTTAAATAGGTTTCAAAACTTTTATTTGCTTCTGGCACAGCTTCAGGCGCGGCGGCAATTTTTTCTTTTTTATTGAAGAATTTTAAAATTTTCATATTGCCCGCCCCACTTTCAAAAACAAATCAACCAGCTGATTAAAGGCGGTTTCAATTGTATCGACAAAATAATTTGACATTGGGTCTAAAAGCACGACCAGCAGTCCGAATGCACACAAAATAGTAATCGGCAAACCTTCGGAAAGCAGGTTCATCTGCGGGGCGGCTTTGGACAAAAGCCCGGTACCAACAGAAATCAAAAAAAGCGTTCCGGTTATCGGCAGGGCAATCATAATTGCATTCAAGAAAAGTTTTGTTAAACCGGCAAGAAGAAAACTTAAAAATTCTTCCTGGGCATTTAAAAGAGTAAAGCAGTTGATGCATTCAAAACTTTTTATAACGCCGGTGGTAAACAAAAGCTGAAAACCGTTAATATTCAAAAACAGGAACATTGCAACAAGGTTCAAAAACTGACCCATCAGCGGGTTTTCAACCTGATTCAAGGTATCGTAAACTTCACTTGCACCAAAACCCATCTGGTACGTAAAAAACTGACCGGCAGAACTGAATGTTGCAAAAAGCAGGCTAAGATAAAAACCGCTGATTACACCGATTAAACCTTCGCCAATTACCAGAAGCAGATATGTTATATTGTATGGTTCAACGTTCCAGCCTTCAAAAGAAACTGTAGGCAAAACTAAAAACGCCGTATAACCGGCTAAAGCAACTTTTGCCGCACGGTTTACGGTGTTTGTAGAAAGCAAAGGCGAAGTTAAAATCATTGCAAAAATGCGCACCGCAACCAGCAGAAAATACGGCGCCTGTTGAACAATCTGCTCAATCATTTATCAGCTTCCCGTATTTACTTCAATTACTTCCGCACTTACGGTTTCCGGTTTTGCAATCCGGGGAATGGCACGCATCAAATCTGTTGTATAAGTAGACAGACTTGTAAACATCCAGCCGCCTAAAAAACCCAAGACCAGCAGAATTGCAAAAATTTTCGGTACAAAGGTTAAAGTTTGTTCTTGTATAGAAGTTGTAGCCTGAATGATGGCAACAACCAGACCTACTATCAAAGCCGTAATTAAGACCGGGGCAGAAAGCGTCAAAATCTGCAAAACCCCGTTACGCAGTATTGTTACTACTTCACCAACAGTCATATTTTTTCCTTTTTACATTACCGAAATAAACAGCTGCTGGGTCAGCAAACCCCAACCGTCAACAAGAACAAAAAGCATAAGCTTAAACGGCATAGAAATTTGAACAGGCGGAAGCATAATCATACCCATAGACATCAAAATACTTGCCACAACCATATCAACAACAATAAACGGTATGTACAGAAGAATTCCTATTTTGAACGCAACCGTCAATTCATTCAAAATGTAAGCCGGAATAAGTACATAGGTAGGAATATCGTCCAAAGTCTGCGGTCTTACATTTGCAAGCTCCAAAAACATATCAAGCGATTTATTTCCGTCCGGTATCTGGCTGAACATAAAATTGCGCATCGGATTAATCGCCTGCGTATAGGCTTCTTCTACGCCAATCTGCTCGTCGGCAAGGGGCTTAAAAGAGTTTGTATAGATTTGATTGAAAGTTGGCCACATTATAAAAAGGGTCATGAAAAGAGCAATTCCGTTCAAAACGACGGTTGGAGGAACCTGCTGCAAAGAAAGGGCGCGCTTGATAAAGTCCAGAACGATAGAAAAACGTAAAAAACAGGTAAGAAGAATTAAAATACTCGGTGCAAGTGAAAGAATCGTCAAAAGCATCAATACTTGCACACTGAAAGCAACTTCCTGCCCGTTCTGCGGGTTGCGGATTGATAAATCAACCAGCGGCATATCAATAGGCGTTACTTTTTCGGTCATAGTCGTTGTTCCCTGACTAGAACCCTGAGGGAAATTTTGTGCACTTGCAGAAAAAATTGCAAGAAATATGAAAATCGAAAAAGGCAAAATCCGCAAAATCAACTTTTTCATTAAAAATCCTCCGGCTGGTTGTTACGGTATATTTCTTCGCGTTTTTCGCGCAGTCTTTCCGCTGCCTGTACGCCGGCATTTTCAAAATATGCGTCAAAACTCTGGCTGTCAGGCGCGTTTTTAACTTTTCCGCCTTCAAAAAAATTACCCAGCATTGAAGAAAAATCTTTCGGTTTGGCATTTGAACCCTGACGTTCAGCATTTAAGTTCATTGCATCAATCAATTCTTTGTCTGTAATTTCGCCAATAAGGTTAATCGAATTATCTGTAACGCCAACCATAAATGCCTGGCTTGGCGTAGAAACTATACAAACAGATTTGCCCGGCGCAAGGGCAACAGATGACACGCGCTTTAAATACGGGTCAGACTGATATGCAGGCGAAGAAAACTTTTTTAAAAGCCACACAAGACCATAAATACAGGCAATAACAAGCGCCAGTACCAAAATAAGTTTTATAAACTGCCAGAACGGATTGGAATTTTTGCGTCCGGCATTATTCTGTGTGTTTGAAACAACGTCGCTGGAAGGCACATAAGGTCTTGCAGCGGCAGATTCTGGTTCTAAAGCATTGATAGTTGCAGTAGAATTTGATTCATTCTGATCAGTTGACTGTGCCGTTTGGCCAAATGCAAAAATGCATACAAACATTGAACACAATACAAAACTAAGTGCTTTTTTTGAGATAATAGTATTTTCCCCCACCCGTATAAATTTGCAATCCCCATTGCAAACAGCAAATGCGCAGTCACAAAAGTGCCTGCGCATTCAGCAAAATATTAAAAACGGAATCTTTGAAAAATCGTATTTAACTTTATAAAAATTTCGCTTTATTTCAAACCGGTTACACGTTCAACTGGCGAAAGAATTTCTGTTACGCGAACACCAAAGTTTTCATCGATAACAACAACTTCGCCTTTTGCAATAGGTTTATGGTTTACCAAAATATCAACTGGTTCACCAGCAAGCTTATCAAGCTCAATAATGGTTCCTTCTCCCATTCCAAGAATATCTTTAATCTGCTTTTTAGTGCGACCAAGTTCTACGGTCATTTCCATGAAAACATCCATAATCAAACCGATGTTTCCCTGTTCCATAGAATTAACGCCTGTCTGCAAACTAGGATACTGCAAAGGCTGAACGTTTGGCATACCGCCAACCATTCCGCCCATGTTCATAGGATTCATATTCATACCCATTCCCATGCCGTTCATTGCCATACCGCCCATATTCATTTGATTAGCCATGTTCATACCGCCCATATTCATAGCAGCTGGATTCATTCCACCCTGCATCATAGAAGCATCCATCATAGGCTGTCCCATGGCTGCATTCATACCAGTATCAACCGGTGCGCTTGCAGCTGCTGGAGGATTGATAGCATTTACGATATTAAAGGCAACGCTATTTGATACGGCTTCCCACAATTTATATTCTTGTGAATCTATTGTAATAGTAAAAGTGAAAAGTGCAAAGTCCCCCTGCGGATAACGAACCATTGCTTTTGCAACGTGAACAGCTTCTGCAGGAGCACAAGCCAGACCAGGAAATTTTCCTGTTTTGCTTAATACTGTAATTTCCGTACCGCTGTGCTGAGAAACAATTTCCGAAATTACAGAAAGCGACATATCGTCCAATTCCGCAATTTCTTCTTTGTTTACCAAACCGGCAAGTTTTTTAGCAAATTCCGGATCCATCAAGAAAAGATGGTCACCGGTCATACTTTCGGTGTAATCTGCGGTTACAGCTACAACCATTTCCGGCAAAAGTTTCAGTAAACCATCACGGTTCAAAACTTCTACTTCTGGGTTAGAAACTGTACAGTCCTGACCAATCATTGTGGTAATACCAGACTGCATAGCACCTGTGGTATCATTAGAAAAGTCTGCTAAAGGTTTTGTATCAATTTTTTTTGCACCAGAAGACGTCTGTGCAGCAGGTCCCATCCCGCCTAAATCAACACCTGACAACAAAGCATCAATTTCATCCTGAGAAATGGCTCCATCACTCATATGATTCGTCTCCTTCCATACTTAATTCTTCAAATTCATCGTTGTCGGACTGATCCAATTTACCAATAACTTGGACTCCCATTTTTTTACCGATAACACCGGGCTGACACAGGAATTTTTTTACATTTCCGACACTTAATGTGAGTGGATCACCCACCCTTACATTAGATAATCGGACAATATCACCGACTCTTAAGCTTAAAACGTCACGAATTGGTAAATTTATCGAACCAATTTCTGCAACAACGTCCATATCTACATTAGAAAGTTTTTCTTTAAGTACACCCTGATATTGGGTTGTAGAACTTCTGCGGACAGATGAGAACCAGAACTGTGATGACAGTTTTGAAATAATAGGTTCAATTGTAATATAAGGAATACAGAAGTTCACCATGCCTTCTTCATCGCCGACTTTGGTTTCAAGCGTAACCAAAACAACCATTTCAGAAGGCGGAACAATTTGAGCAAACTGAGGGTTTGTTTCAATCTGCCCAAGGCGAGGACGCAAGTCAATAACCTGCGTCCAGGCTTCGCGCAAGTTTGCCAGCATACGTACAATAATGCCTTCCATTACAGACTGCTCAATATCGGTCAAATCACGCTGTACTTTTGTACCCTGACCAGAACCACCAAAAAGGCGGTCAATCATCGAAAAGGTAATTGCCGGGTCAATTTCGAGAATGGCATTACCTTTCAACGGATCCATATTGATAACAGCCAATGTGGTTGGCGTCGGGATAGAACGAATGAACTCTTCGTAAGTCAACTGGTCAACAGATGCTACGTGAACATGCACCAGGCTTCGCAGCTGAGCTGAAAGGCTTGTGGTAGTTAAACGCGCAAAAGTTTCGTGCATAATCGAAACAGTACGAATCTGTTCCTTAGAAAACTTATCAGGACGCTTAAAATCGTAAATCTTTATTTTACGGGTATCACTGACCGGGCGGAAATCCTCCTGCTCAGTTTCACCCGAACTAATAGCGGTGAGAAGCTGGTCAATCTCATCCTGTGACAGAACTTCGTTCATGTTTATCCCTTACAACAACTATTGCTCAATAACTTCAAGGCTCATAAAACGCACGTCCTTGATTTTAGAGTTAGTCAAAATATCATCATTTATAGAATTGCGTATTTCTATCTGCATTTCACGTTCATTCTGAGGTTTCAATTCAGAAGCTGATTTCTGTGTAAAATAACGACGGATAAAGTCTTTAATTTCGATCTGTCTTTGTGTAATTTCTGTAGAAGTTACCTTATCCTGAGTTTTGTAACCAAGAACAACTTCAACAACAACACTGCAAGGATTCGCATCACTGGTTTTTGTGCGAATCTGACCAATTGAACTGTACCAGTCGAGAACTTCGCGTGATTTTACATAATCTTCTGAAGTCGGAATAACAGTCTGCGATGGTGAATTTTTATTCATAATGTTCATTGTAATTACTACAACTGTAACAATAAGAATAATTGCACCAACAACAATTGCAACCCATTTTAAAATGGTTGGAATTATTCCGCCGCCACGAGCAGGTTTACCTGCTTCGCCACCTTCTTCACCTACATCCAAATCGTCTTCGTCTGCCATAGAGTACCTTCCTGAAGCATTAGTTTAATAGTATCATTAAAAATGACCATCGTCCAGTATGACAATGTCAACCCGACGATTGTACGCCTGACCTTCAGGCATATCGTTTGAATATTTCGGCTGGGTATTTGCATATCCAGACACTGAAAACTGATCTTCATCTACACCAAAATCTGCAAGATAATGGAGTACGTTTGTTGCCCGGGCTGTAGAAAGTTCCCAGTTTGAAGGCCACAAAGCAGCATTTGGCGTTGTATTGTCTGTATGACCTTCAATTCTGAATCTTCTGTCTTTCAGTTCGTCGCTTGACAGAAACTGAGCCAGCCTCAGCAAAGTTTCTCTTGTTTCTTCCATATCAAGTGTTGCACTGTCAGGTGCAAAAAATGTATCAGCAGCAAGAGTTATTATTAAGCCGCGTTCGTCAGTCGTTAACGTAATGCGGCTGCTTTTTACATCTGGTGCAAACAGGCTGACTGCACGTTTTACAGCCAGACCCAGCGACTTGCCTTTTTCCATAGAAGGCAAAGTGTTAACCGTATTGCCCAAATCAGCCAAGCGTCCCGAAGAAAGAGACTGACCACCGGCATTCGGGTCACCGGTAAAAGTTGCCATCATCTGGTTCAATGAAACGACGTCTACTTCAGTCGGGTTATACAACATAACGAAGAAGCAGAGCATCAAGGTAATCATGTCACCATAGGTAGCTTGCCATTCTTTCGAAGGCGGCGCCGGCTGTTTTTTCTCTTTTTTTGCCATAGCAACCTTCTTTAGTCTTTAATTACTGATTCTTTAACAGACTTAGCTGTAACAGGATCAAGATATGTAAGAAGTTTTTGACCAAGAATGCGAGGGTTATCACCAGCCTGAATTGAAAGAACGCCTTCAATAACCATTTCCTTAATAATCATTTCCTGACTGTTCTGACCCTGAAGTTTGGTAGAAAACGGCGTCATGAACATGTTGGCAATCAAAGAACCGTACAAGGTAGTCAGCAACGCAACCGCCATGTTAGGACCAAGTGAAGATTTATCTTCCAAGTTGTTCAACATACCAATCAAACCAATAACGGTACCCATCATACCGTAACCAGGTCCCAAACCTGCCCAGGCGTTCAATACTGTAACCCACTGCAAGTGGCGTCCTTCAGACTGCGCCATTTCGTTTTCCATAATGGTACGAATAACGATACCGTCGGTACCGTCAACAACCATACGCAAACCGTTCTTCAGAAACTCGTCGTCCAGATCTTCAAGACCTTCTTCAAGGGCAAGAATACCTTCGCGGCGTGCCTTTTCTGAAAGGTTAACCATGTTTTCAATCAAAACTTTTTCGTTAAAGCTAGGAATTTTGAAAGTGCGTCCAAGAATACCCCAAACGCCTACAACATACTTCATCGGAAAGGCAATACACAACGCGGTATACGAACCAATTACGGTAAAAATAAATGACGGGAAGTCCCAAATGCCGCCCAAAGTACCGCCAGACGTAACAACTGACATGACGATACAAACAAATCCGCCGATGATACCAATGATGGTCATTATGTCCATAAAAAGCCTACTCCTCTACTCGCTGCTTTTTAACCAGGCTGAACAGCCTAAACTGTTCACGCCTTAGTAAAAACACTTTCTACTCTTCGTTTTTAAACGCCCCAATCTGACGTCTATATGCAATGATTTTTTGGGTTATTTCATCCGGGCTTTCTTTTACAACAAGTTTCTGACCCGAAAGCATTAGCAAGGTTACATCAGGATTCAGCTCTATCCGTTCAATCTGATGCGGATTAAGCCAGTATTTTTTTCCATCAAGTCTTGTTACTTCTATCATTACATTATTTTGAATGTTAAAGCTTTAACAGTCAAGTCCTTACAATTTTTCAAAAAAAATGCAGGGAACATGTAGTTTTCAACACATTCTCTGCATTATTTATCGGTTACTTATTTACAAAGATTAGCGTTTAAGACTTAAAACCGTTTCAAGCAATGTGTCTGATGTCTGAATTGTCTTTGAACTTGCCTGAAAACCGCGCTGTGTGATAATCATATCAGTAAACTGCTCGGTAAGGTCAACGTTTGACATTTCCAGTGCACCAGAAAGAAGCGAACCTTTGCCTGCTACACCGGCAACGTTAATGTTTGCCAAACCAGAGTTATTTGACTGAACATAAGTGTTGTCACCGGCTTTTTCAAGACCACCCTGGTTTGTAAAACTTGCCATTGCAATCTGTCCAAGCACGCGGTTAGTACCGTTTGAATATACGCCTGTAATAATACCGCTGTTGTCAATCTTGAAGTTGTTGAGGTAACCCATTGTATAGCCGTCCTGATAGAAAGCCTTTGTAGAACTTTCTGCGGCATACTGGGTAACAGTATTAAGCTGGCTTCCGATTGTACCAAGGTTAATATTGAAAGTCTGGCGCGTTAAGTTGCCGTCTTCTCCGGCTGTTGTATTTGGTACGTTGAAAGAAGTCTGCAACAAAATCTGACCTTCTTCCTGACTGTTGTTGCCGGCAGAGTCTGTTACAGAAAGCAAAGTACCGTTATTGTCAAAGTTTACGATGAAAGTATTTGCCTGACCGTCTGTTCCGCCCAAACCTACGCGAGTCTGTGTTTCTTCAGCAGCATCCGGATCAATCAAAACTGTTGCCTGCCACTGGTTTGGTGTGCCGGCAACTTTCTGGAATGCAACGTTAAGGTTATGTTCATTACCGAAAGAGTCGTAAATTTTAAATTCAGTTGACCATGTACCTTTGGCAACTTCTGCTTCGTTGGCACCTTCCTGAACTTCTGGTGTATTTTTATTCAGGTTACATGCAAAGTTAACATTTGTAGTTGCTTTTGCAGGGTCTTTGCTGCCAACAGGAATTACCAGATCTTCAGTATATCCGGCAGTATTGATTACCATTTCACCGTTAAGTTCCTGTGCCATATAGCCCTGAACGCGAAGACCGTTTGCAGGATTTACCAGAGTACCGTCCTGATCTACGCCAAAGTTACCGGCACGAGTATAAAAAGTTTCTTCACCGTTTTTCAGGATGAAAAAACCATTTCCCTGAATGGCAATATCAGTAGAAACACCAGTTGACTGCAAGTTACCCTGTGTAAAGATAGTATCAATACTTGCAATAGACATACCCAAACCAACTTCTTTCGGGTTGATACCGCCAACTTCTGTAGTTGGGCGTGCAGCACCACTAAGCTGCTGTGAAATCATATCCTGAAAGTTTACTCTTCCACGTTTAAAACCTGTGGTGTTAACGTTACTAACGTTGTTACCAATTACATCCATTCTGGTCTGGTGATTTTGCATACCGGAAACACCGGCAAAAAGTGAACGCATCATATATAGTAGCCCTCTTAATAAGCGTAAATTTTGTTAATTTGTTCCATGCTGTAAGGAATGCCGTTTACCACAATCTGCGGATTTTCGCCGCGGGTAACAGCTGATACAGTACCAGTTACAGTTGATTCGCCAGAAGTAATATCTACCACGTGACCAATTGTCGAAACAGCTTCCGAACTGTTAAGCAAGTTTGCCATTTTTGCAAATCCAGTGCTCATATTCGTCATCTGTTCCAAGCTAGAGAACTGTGCCATCTGAGCGATAAATTCCGTGTTCTCCATAGGAGAAGTAGGATCTTGATTTGAAAGCTGAGTAATCAGCAATTTCAAAAAGTCGTCTTTCCCTAATTCCTGGCTTGCAACACGTCCGTTTGCTGCTGCATTTTTGGCATTTTGAGTGTTTACAGCCTGCATAACGGCAGCCTGATCGTTTGCACTCATTGTTGTGTTGATTTCCATCAAACTTCTCCTATCTTGAGCGTGAATAACGCTTTTAAACCATTAAGTTAACAGAACTTAGTTCAAAATATGAACCGTCAAAATCTTCTGCACCGGCAGCCAGAGGCAAAGCATCGCTGTAAACATAAGCCTTAGGATTCTGCTTCTGTTTTTCCTGACCTGCTGCTTCGTCACCGTTTTCTGAAGATGCAAAGGCAAGTTCCAGACCGGCGTTTTCAAAGCCAGAATCAATAAAAGCCTGGCGCAAAGTTTCTATGTTATTCTTAAAAGCACCGTAGGCTTCTTCACTAGAAACAATGATTTTTCCTGTCAATATCTTGTCGGATAATTCCAATCTAATCTTAACATTTCCCAGTTCTTCAGGATGCAAAATCAAATTGATGCTTCCCTTGTTACCGTCGCGCAGAGTAATCAAGCCGTTCTTAACAAAATCACCTGCGTTGTTTTTAATTTCAGTAGAAAGCATGGAAGCAAAAGTGCTTTTTGAAGTTTCGCCTGCTTTTGCTTCAAAACCGGCACCGGCAACCATTTCGCCGTTCTGTCCGGCAAGATTCAAAGTCATTTCAGCATTGCCGTTACCGTCGTATGCAACTGAAGAAACAAAATTTCCGCTGTCTTTGTTTTCAACTTCAACCGCACTGCGTTCGTCAACAACCTGAATAAGAGGCGCATCTTTTTTGCCTGAATTTGCGTGCAAGGCAGCAACTTCAATTTCCTGATTATTTTCAGCAGCCTTAACCGACTGTTCTGCGTTTTTAGAATTATCAGCAACAGCAAATAATTCAGCATTTTCGCTGTTTTTACCTGCTTTTTTTACCTGCTTTTTATCGTTTTCTGCTAATTCAGCAACATTTTCTATCTTGTCAGATTCTTCATCCTGATTAACGGCGAAAAGATTTTCCAGCAGATTTTCCTGTTTTTCTGTCTTTTCGTTCTTAACCTTTGGCTGAACGTCATTTTTTGCAGCAATTTCTGACTTTTCGTTTTCTGCAACCAGTTCAACAGTTTCTTCGGCGGCAAGTTTTTCTGCATTATCAGCGGAAGCAACTTTTGCGTCTGGTTTTTCTTCTACACTTTCTTCTGCTTTTGCAATTTCTGTAGAATTATCTTCAGCCGCCTTTTCTTCTGCCTTTGCAGTTTCAGCTTTTTCTGCATTCTGCCCGGTTTTTTCTACCGGCTTTTCGCCTGCTTTGTCATTAACCTGCTGACTTTTAGGTTCGTCATTTGATTTTTGCGCAACAGTCTGCGCTTTTGGCGCTTCTGCCGGCTTTTGCGGTTCAAAAGACTTTTGGGGTGACATCGCTTTTTCCAAAACCGCGGCAAAACTATCGTTTTTTACATAATTTGCCTTTGCACCCAAAGCAAGGTTTGAAGCTGCCTTTAAAGATTCCATTTGATCAAGGCGCACATTCATCGCCTCCATCGGCATACCTCCAAAATCTCCATTTTATTCATTCATGGAAAGTTTCTTAAAAATTTATTAAAAATTTTTAATGAAATACCAATAAAATTTTCGGAAAAATAGAAAGTCACTTTAGAAAAAAGAAAATTTAAAAACGCCGCGCCTTTTGTTTTTTACGGCAATTGAAGAATTTACAGGAAGCAAGTAACAAACAGAAAGATTTAGCGGAACCCAAAACGGCTGTTACGGCTTTACAAAACCTAAAGTTCCAAATGCGAAGCTTCGCTGAAAAAAAAACCGCATGAATTGCGCCAAAGCTTAATGCGCCGCATTAAGGCACGCCGGCACCTTAAGCTTATGGCATTGCCGTTTCAAGATGCAGGCGAGCCATAAAAAAAGCACCGGCGATTTACCGGTGCTTGCAAATATCAAAAAAATTATTCCAAAGTAACAGGTTTGCTGGTCATTTTGCGCTGAATTGCGGCGGCACGATCTGCCGGCATTAACGAAAGCCAGTAAGAAACCATTGAGCTTGAGTTGGATTCTGCCGCAATTTCATCAACCTTGCGAAGAACGTCAATTGCAAGCTGGTCTTCCATGGAAAGCAGAATATTTACGGCTGCTTCCGGGCGCATACCGTTAAGCTGGTTTGCAACAGTCCTGTAATTCTGTTCCTTGTCTTCGTGTTCTTTCTGAATTTTTTCAAAAGTCTGTTCACGTTCTTCCTGAGAAATCTTGCGTTCGTCCAGTTCCTGGGCAATCTGAAGGTATTCAGCCTCTTTGATTGAAATATCAGATTCCCTCTTATCAAGTTCCTGCGCACGCATATCCAGCGCTTCAAGCCGCTTTGCCAAACGGTCAGCGTCCAAATCGCCTTCCAGCATATCGTTCTTTGCCGTTACCGAAATAGTTGTCTGCGGCGAAAGCCCGATTAAACGGTAAACTGGTTCAAAAAAATGCTTTGCCTGAATAACGCCGATATAATCAAACCAAAACAGACCTAAAAAAACCAAAATAATTATCAATAAAAGCAATACAATAGTTTTGCCAATCGTTCCTTTTGCTGACACCTTAAAACCTCACACTTTTTTCGGTTTTGTACTTTTGCAGTTTTTCCACCGCCTCGTGTTAAACATCGGTACTATTAGGCGGCAAGTTTAGAAGAAACTATAAAAACCACTTTGTTTTTACTTTTTCGCATGTAAAAGTGTAAAAATTATACTATATAAATGAATAAAAACAAAGGGTCAGAGAACCGCAAGCTTTAAACATTTTGCTTATTTATAGAAGAAAACAGATTTTTTTTGAATATTCTTAAACTTACCAGCCGCAAAAAAAATGCCGCAGGCAAAATATTTTACCCGCGGCAAATTGCGCAGCCCGTAAAACTGTCAGACTGCTAAGTTTTCAGTTACACCAAACCGGCAATGGCAGAACCAAGAGTAATGTCGTTGTCGATTGTTAAAATTTCAAAATAGATATGGCGCTGTGCAATAAGAACATCGTTCAAATAGCCAACAAGGCGCTGGTGCAGGTTGTGTGTTTTATAGAAAGTTGTACCGTCGCAAACAATACCAAGCGGCAAGGCAGCGCTTGTGCCTTTTCCGCTTTTAATTGCGCTTGCGGCAATAATAGCTGCGGCAAGGCGTGCAGAACGTTCTACAAATGCATCAAGAATTGTATAAATCAAATCAGCATCTTCCTGCGTACCTTTTGCGGCAACTGCGCCCAAAACGGTTGTAGTTTTGCGCGGTGCATAAAAGAACTGGTCCATGTCTTTAAGTTCAAGTTTTGGCAGGGCAAGCAAAGCATCTGCAACCGGTTTGGTAAACAAACCTTCTTCTGCGGCTTTTTTAAGCGCAATACATGCAACCGGACCAAGATATGCCCCGGAACACATTTTTTCCATTACATACAAGCCCGGTGTATTTGCAGTTTTGTCAAATTCAAGGTCAAATTCTGAACGAGGCAGTTTGTTGAATTTGCCGCTTTCGCAAACAATAATCTGGCTTGCAGGCGGCGGGTTGCCGGCAGAATCTTTCATACCGGCAATTTTTGCAACCGGGTCAGAATCAATATAGGCGGCGTTCATGCCGGTTCCCAAAATAAAACCGATGTAAGAACTGTAAGCGCGGCCTTCTACAGCATTAGAAGCACCGGCAAGCAAAGCAGCGGTTGTATCGTTCAAAAGCGTAATTTTTGCAGGCTTTTTCCAGCCGTGGGCAACCAGAGCTTCGGCAAGGTTTTTGCCAACCAGATTGCCTTCAACTTCCTTAGCTTTAATTTCTTTAGAAAAACCTAAAACTTCGCCGTCGCCGTCCGGGGTAATTTTCATTGCGTAAGAAAAACAGAAACCGATGCGGTCTGCCTTGTCTTTCAAGTGTTCAAGATTGTTTGCGATTGCATCAAAAAATTCTTTTTTGCTCAATTCGCGTTCAATGCCAGGCATTGAAGTTTTTTCAAGTTCGCTGATAGAAGCAATGCCGTTTGCATCAAAAGTAACAAGGCAGGAACGGAAGTTTGTTCCGCCGGCATCGATAACAATTACTTTCTGATTTTTTGGAGATTCTGCCGGCGGCATTCCCCATGTAGGAATCATATCTTCGGCTGCGGCCATAGGAGCTTTGCTTCCATTTCCTTCGGCTAAGCCTGTTTTCATATCATACAAAAGACCGTTGATTACGGTATTTACATCATAACCGGCAGCAGAAAATCCGTGACGGCCCAAAAAAGCACTGGCTTTTTCAAAAACACTCATAAAGTGCCCCCAAAAGTAAAAAAAGTTTTTATTTTCAATTGATAGTAATTGTTTCGATTTTACCAGCTTTTTCCATACACGTAAACCCTTTTACATAACCAAACTGGTGCTAAAATTGCCAGGCTTTTGCACATTCTTATAGGAAGAAATCCTGAAAGTTTCCGGAATATTTTCCGATTTACTCTTTTTTATTCTTTGGTACCGCGCCACTGGTAAACGGACAAATCTACGGTATAGTTTTCAACCTTTACGCCGTCGGCTTCAAGGCGGCGTTTTTGTTCTTCAATGCCAAGACCAAAATGCCTTGCAAGCTGCCCTTTTGCATTGACAACCTTAAAACACGGATAAACATCGGGCAGCGGATTTGCGTGCAGGATATTGCCCACAGCGCGGGCACAACCCGGACTTTTTACCGCCGCCGCCACCTGTCCGTAAGTAACAACCTTGCCTTTGGGAATTGTAGTCAAATATTGATAAACATCATCTGCAATTTGTGACATAGAAAAAATATACCAGCTTTTAACATATTGCACCAGCAAAAAGGCGGGGCGCTGCCTCAGACAAATGCAGCGGTTACAGACAATCCCCAAAGGCACGGCGCAGCTTTCTACCAGCAGCAGCGTTTTTGCACCAGCAAAAAGGCGGGGCGCTGCCACAGACAAATGCAGCGGTTACAGACAATAAAAAAGGCAGCGCTGTGGCGCTTGAACCTATCTTCCTTTTTGCTTAAAATTGGCAGTCTATGAATCTTGACGAACTGAAAAAACAGCTAAACCCGGAACAATACGAAGCAGTTACCACTTTTGAAGGCCCGGTTTTAATCATCGCCGGCGCAGGTTCAGGCAAAACCCGCGTAATAACCTACCGCATGGCACACATGCTGGACTGCGGCATTCCGCAAAGCCAGATACTTGCACTGACCTTTACGAACAAAGCCGCCAGAGAAATGGAAGAACGCATAAAGGAACTTACCGGCAGAAAACTTAAAAACCTTACGGTTTCAACCTTTCATGCTTTCGGGGTAAAAATACTGCGGCAAGACATAGACAAAATAGGCTGGCGAAGCAATTTCAGCATTTACGACGAAACAGACAAAGCCCAGCTTATAAAAGAAACCGGTCGCGAACTCGGCTTTAATTCCGACGCACTGGACGTTTATAAAATTTCTTCGCTTTTTTCAAACATAAAAATCGGGCGCTACGACTGGCGCAGCGCAAACGACCAGTACCAGAAACTTTATGAAGAATACCAGAAAGGACTGAAACTATATAACGCCGTAGATTTTGACGACCTCATCACCCTGCCCATCCGCCTTTTCCGCGAATGCCCGGATGTTCTGGCAAAATACCGTGAACGATACAAATACATAATGGTAGACGAATTTCAGGATACCAGCATACAGCAGTACCAGTTCATGCACGCCCTTGCAAGCGAAAACGTTGCCGTAGTCGGCGACGATGACCAGTCTATCTATTCGTGGCGCGGCGCAAACTACGAAAACATCCGTATGTTTGAGCGCGATTTTCCGAACGTTAAAGAAATTCGCCTGGAACAGAATTACCGTTCAACCGAAACGATTCTTGCCGCGGCAAACGGCGTAATTTCTCACAATACAAACAGAAAAGACAAATCGCTATGGTCAGGCAACGGTTCGGGCAAGCCGATTGAAATTTACATGCCGGAAAACGAAAGCGCCGAAGCCGATTTTGTCTGCGAAATGATTCAGTCTATATGCATAACAGAACAGCGCAAATATGACGATTTCGGCGTACTTATCCGCGCAAACACATTAAGCCGCGCACTGGAAGAAGCCTTTTTGCAGAACAACATTCCCTACACCATGAGCGGCGGCACAAGTTTTTACCAGCGCAAGGAAATTAAGGACATAATCAGCTATCTGCGCGTAATTGCAAACCACGACGACGACATAAACCTTCTGCGCATCATCAATACACCGCGGCGAGGTCTTGGGCGCAAGGCAATAGAAGACATTTCTTCGGTAGCAACCGCAAACAGCTGTTCCCTGTGGTGCGCAATAAAGTCGCTTCTGGCGGCACAGGCAGGCGAACCTGTTTTTGAAGAAGACAGCCTTTTTGCAGAAGAAGCTGCCGCGCCACAAACCGGCGAAAGCCATGCAGAAAATCCGGGTTCAGCAAATCCTTCTGCCACGGACACCGGCACTTTGACCGGAGCCGGCGAAAGCCAGCCTGAACAGACGGAACAGGCAGAACAGAAAGAAATTGAAGCCGCCCAGAATTATTCAGCAAAAATTTTCAGCGTGCCCAACCTTTTAAGCGAAAAAACAAAGGCAGAACTCGCAGCATTTGTAAGTTTAATAGAAAGAAACCGCCAGACAATGCTGAGCGGCAAAGGGCTTGCAAAAAAAATACGCGCCTTAACGGAAGAAATAAACTACTGGGATTTTCTGATAGCCGAAAACCCAAAAAGCGAAAAAGCCGCCCGCTACAAGTTTTTAAATATCGAAAGCCTCATAAACTCGGTAGATGTATGGGAAAACAACCCGGACAACTTTGACAGCGGGCTGTTTGCATACCTGAACCGCATAACCCTGCTTAGCCGCGACGACATGGAAGACGATGCACTTAAAGGCAAAGTGAATTTGATGACAATCCACGCGTCAAAAGGTCTGGAATTTCCGGTAGTATTTATAGTGGGCTGCGAAGACGGAATAATTCCCCACGCAAGGTCGCTGGAAGAAGGCGACGGCAACGTGGAAGAAGAACGCAGGCTTTTTTACGTGGCAATTACCCGCGCCCGTGACAAGCTTTTTTTAAGCGCCTGCCGTCACCGCCGCAAAATGCAGTCCACCGTGGAATGTACGCCGTCGCCCTTTTTGGACGAAATACCAAGCAATCTGGTAGAATACCACGAGCCGCAAACCCAGGTAGACGACCAGAGCGCCCTGCAAATACTGGAAAGAATGAAAGCCCGTTTTGCAGGCAAATAGCCCAGACTGAAAAAAATAAGCCGGTTGTATAAAAAAAATACAAACCGGCTTATTTTTTTGCACCGCGGATCCAATACGCGGAGTGCAGTTTAGGGTCTATTAAATTTTTGTCCTGTATAAGAATCTATAGAACCACGCATAATATACAGTTTATTTATTGAATCAGCATATAAAGTAAACCCCGAAATATTTGCAACAGTATCAGTCCAAGAATTAGTACCGCCAACAGTTAAATCAGTAATATTTGTATTCAAAAAAGCATCTTGTCCTATTTCCTTTACACTTGCAGGAATTACGAGTGTCGTTAAGTTTGTACAGCCTTTTAGCATATTGTCTGGTATTGAGGTAACGGAACTATCAAAAGTAACGCTAGTTAACTTTGTAGCGTTCACAATTTGATTTGTTATTTTTCCACCTGTACCTAAATTTGCCTGCAATACAAGTGTAGTAACATTACTGTTTCTAATAATACCACCTATACTAGAAATTGAGTTTGCATCCACAGTTAGTTTTGTAATATTAGAATTTGCCAAACAATAATCGTTTGAAGTAAAGGATTTCGACGGCGGTGTTTTTGGAATTACAAGTTCTGTAATTCCACTTCCAGCCAAACATTCATATCCATAACTATATACGGTATCAGGCAATGTTAATTCCTCTAAGCTACTGCAATCTTTAAATAAATTTTGGCTTAAAGACGTAATTTTGGTATCTTCCAGATTTATTGTTCTAAGTGCAGTACAGCCTTCAAATGCACTACTATTCAAAGTAGTAATTGTGCCAGGTAATACTATTTCACCTATTGATGTCCAGTCCTTAAAAGCATTAGCTGCAATTGTTGTTCCAGACGGAACTGTAACTTTTAGATTGCTGTTTGTTGCAAATGCGCTGCTGCCGGAGTTTATGGCGGCTGTAGGGCTTATGGTAAGGTTTACCAGATTGCAGCCTTTAAATGCGTCTGCTCCAATTGTGATATTGGAATTTGGAATTGTTATTGAAGTTATAGCGGTATTTTCAAAAGCATTTGCACCAATTGAAGTAACGGTATTTGGTAAAGTAATGCTGGTAATATTTGTATCAGCAAAAGCAGATTCTCCAATAGAAGTAATACCGGATGGCAGGGAAGATATAGAAATTGCAGAACCTTTAAATGCTTCTTTAGGAATTGACGTAATACCTGTCATAGAAACACTTGTCAGACTGGTACAGCCGTCAAATATTCCATCCGAAAGCGTATTAAGGTTTGAAACCGCTGTAAGATTTGTACAGCCCTTAAAAAGATTTTCGCCAAGTGTTATTACACCAGCCGGAAGTTTTACGCTGGTTAAACCGGTACAACTCGTAAAAGCCCCGGGATCAAAACTGCTGATGCTTGAACCGCTAAAATCGATACTTGCAATATTTGCTGTACCTGCCAGGTCATCGCTAAAATTTCCGATTATACCGGTGCAATCCAGATTGAACAGACAGCTGTTTTTTTCTTTTATTTTGGATAATGCATTGGTATCGCTCAGTTTTATTTTATAAACCGCCCCATCCTGCATTTTTTCAAATATTTTATTTATTGTATCACTAGTTGCACCAGCCGGAATGGTAACGTCGCCTGCAATGTAAAGCTTAAGGTTAAAATCTGCACCTTCATTTCTTACCGTTTTGGTACTTGTGCCCGAAAAAATGTTACCACCTGCACTAACTGTTGCCGTTGCCGTAATAGTTTTATTCAGCGGTATGCCGGGAATGACAACAGAACCTGCGCCACCCTGCATTGTTGCAGTAACGGTCTTTTTAAATGTGCCGTCGGAACTGCGCAGTTCTACCGTAACCGTACCGTTGTGATAAAGCGAGTTTGCATCAGCACCAGTGCCTCCAGCTATGCCAAAAGAAAACTCTACAGTTTCCGTATTACCGGAACCAAAAGAACCGCCGCCTTTTCCGTTGCCGCCACGCACAGCAGATTCTCCGCCTGCACCGCCACCAAAAAAGTTAATGCTTCCGCCGCCACCACCGCCACCGCAGCTGATGGCAAAAAAGGCAATTATTGAAAATGATAAAACAGAAAAGATTAAAGCAGCTTTTTTCATAAGCCACCTCCATTTATAAAAGTGACTTTTGCAAAAAAGTGCAAAGTTTTTTCATTAGTTGCTTGTTCCGCATTATGGAATTCACCCTTTTTATGATGTCAATATAATTCTGAAATATTCTCTATTTAATATCGGTTAATTATAATATAGCCCAAATGTCGAGTTTTTAAAATTGATGAATAAAATCGTTTTTATCAAACGTAACTCATTTTGTCATTATGCAATGTTCGTGGTGACAAACGCAAAATAAAATTTTACGTAATAAAAAATTGGCAATATAATGGGAATATGTCACAA